>NZ_JAGPYA010000040.1:0-63968 GCF_018070245.1 Micromonospora sp. M61
TCTGCCGCGAGGCGCGCGCCCGCCGAGCTGGCCTGAGTGCCGTCCGGACGTGCCGACGAGCGATGCGGAGGTCGGGTCTGGCCGGTGTCAGTCACAGCAGGCCGCGCTCGCGTAGCCGGGCGAGCCGGTCCGGCGGCAGGCATTCGGCCAGGTTCCGCTCCAGGTCGACCAGCTCAAGGTCGACCGGGTACACCATGAAGTCGTCGGCGACTGCCAGCGTGTCCGACCAGTCGTGGAGGTTGAGCCGAGCCGCCACCGCGCACAACAGTCGCCGGCTCACCTCGGATCCGGCGGCGGCATCGAGGTCGTCGGCGTCGAGCAGAGCGAGCTCCTGTCGTACCAGCCGCACCGATCCTGCATCGTCGAGGTCAATGTCGGTACTGGCCTCGAAGTCGGGCGGCGACCATGCTGCCTGGGCGTCGATCGCCGCCAGGGCCGCGCGCTCGTCCTCACTGGCCACGTGGACCTCAAAGGACAGCGCGTCCGATCGGTCGTAGCTCAGCGCGACGCAGGCGGCGGGGCCGTCGACCGCCAGGCGCGCCACGGCGCCCGAGATCAGCGTGAGGCATGCGTCCTCGATGGCCCGGCATGCTGCTTCGAGGTCGAACCCGGCCGGCGGCCGCTCATAGCGCACCTCGGACCGACGGCCCATGACCTCGACGACGCGGACCAGGCCGCGGTCGTCGTGCTCCGCCGTCAGCACCGAAGGCGCCCGGCCGTCGTGCTCGATCTCGACGCGGCTGATCCGCCCATCGGTGTACGCGTACGACTCCCGCCCCGAGCCGCCCCGCGCGACCGTGTCGGCCGATCGCATCAACCCGTCCACGAAGCGGTATTCGTACAGGTAGATGGGCCCGTCCGTATCGAAGTGCGCCGCCTCGACCACGTCGCCGTCGTGGCCGACGAACGTCTCGTAGTACAGGCGGCCGTGAAGAAAGCCGCTGTACTCCTCGATCACCACCGCGCGGCCCTCGGCGTCGAACCCGATGCGCAGAACATCCCGATCCACCGGCGGCCTGGCGTCCAACCGACGGCCAGCCTTGAGCAGATCCCGCTCGAAGTGCAACGGACGAAGATCAAGACCCGGCCACTTGTACCAGTCCCAACGCCCGACGAGCGCGGTCGCCGCGCTCTTTCGACAGTCGTACTCGCCAGCGAGCTGGGCGAACCGCGCAGCAAGATCGGACATGTCCGGGATCCTACTGATCGCCTCGCCGGACTGGCCGCCGCGCACATCCGGATCTGCCGCGATCCGAGTGTCCCAGAATGCGGGGCGGACGACGCGCAGCAGCCGCCCAGGACTGTCGATCGCCGTTCGCCTGATCTCATTCCGTGGCGGGTCCGTGGTGCCCGTTGTGTTCGGCGAGTTGCTTCAGATTCAGCAACTGTCGTCGAGCCATGATCAGGTCGCCGATGGACAGGCCGAGTGCGGCCCAGCGGGTCGTCTGCATGACGACCTTGAGCAGCAGGCGCGTCCTGTCGTGCTCCTGGGGCACGAGGACGTAGGACATGAAGGCGCCCATGATGGTGCTCGTCAACTGTTTGCCGGGGTCGACCGAGACGATCCGGCCGAACTTTCGTCCTCCGGCGGTGGTGAATGCTTCCCCGACCTGGGGCTCGGGTAGGCCCTGCAACTGTCGAGGCGAGCGGCGGCCGCGGTTGTCGATCCAGTCGTACGAATAGGGCGCAAGCCTCACCTGGGCCACCCACGGCCACACTGCTGCGGCGGGCGCCGCGATCGACACTCCGCGCCAGGCTTGTAGGGCGGGTGCGACGACGAGGTCGTCACAGGGATAGGTACGCAGGGTCTCGCTGTCGGTCACGCCCCACCGGTCACCGATCATCCACCTATGGTCCGTCATGTCGATGAGCCCCGTCAGTTGCTGCCGCTGAGAAGACGGCCGAGGGAATCGTTTCAGCGCGGGTCGCGCGGCGCCGGTGCCTCGCAGACTTTATGAAGGACTGCGGATGCGCGAGGTCGCCCAGATCGTCCCTTTCTCCAACGAATGAGAGAGCAAAGCACGTCGTTCCGCAGCGATCCGTGACGCACTTTGTCAGTCGTGCGACGCCGTTCCCGTCCGGGCCGGCGTGATCTCCCGCCCGGCCGCTGGGCTGCCAGGGGTGGAGGCCGACGCTGACCCGACGGCGCGGCTCCGCCACGCGTCCACGGCGAGCAACGCGAAGGCGGCCAGCGTCAGCAGCCCGCCGGCGAGCGCCAGCGGGCGTGGCCCGAGGGTGGGCAGGAGGCCGCCGCCGAGCAGCGAGCCGCCGGCGATGCCGGCGTTGAAGGCGGTGCTGACGCCGGCTGACGCCATGTCGGTGCTGCCCGGGGCCAGTTGCAGCATGCGGCTCTGCACGGCGGAGCCGAACGCCGCGTAGGCCAGGCCGACGCCGGCGAGGAGTGCGACCACGCCGGGTCGGAGCGCGCCGAGCGCGTACAGGCCGAACAGGGAGGCCGTGCCGATGCTCAGCGGTGTCAGCAGGGAGGCGGTCGGCCGGCTGTCCAGGGTGCGGGCGGCGGCCAGGGTGCCGATGACGCCGGCCGCGCCGGAGACGAACAGCAGTGGTGCCAGCACCGAGTCGGCGAAGCCGGTGACGTCGAGCAGGAACGGTGTGACGTAGGTCTGCAGGGTCATGAAGCCGCCGATGCCGAGGGCGGTCGCGACCAGCAGGAGGACGAAGCGCCGCCCGTCGGGTGCGGTGCCACGGGCGGCGCCGCCAGCAGCCGGGGGATAGGAGGGAAGGAGGATGAACACCGCGACGGCGATCGCCAGCCCGACTCCGGCCAGCGCCCCGAAGGCCGTACGCCAGCCGGCCTGCTGCCCGAGCCAGGTGCCGAGGGGTACGCCGAGCACGGGGGCGAGCGTCGCTCCGGTCGCGAACAGCGCGACCACCCGGCCGCGCACCGCGGCAGGGAAGGGGCCGGTCACGGTCGCCGTGGCGATGGACCAGAACAGCGCCTGGGCGAGCGCCGTCACGACGCGGGAGCCGGCCAGCACCGCGTACGTCGACGCGAGCGCGGCCAGGGCGTTCGCGGCGGCGAACAGGAGCATCGTGACGCCGAGCAGTTGGCGTCGGGGTATCCGCTGGGTCAGCCGGGCCAGCGGCACGGACGCCAGCACGACCACGATGGCGTACCCGCTGACGAGCAGACCCACCTGCGAGCGGGACCGGTCGAGGTCGGGCGCGATGTGGGTCAGCAGCCCAACGGGCAGCAGCTCGGTCGTGATGAACGCGAACGCCGCGAGGGAGAGTGCGACGAGCACGGCCCAGGCCCTTCGCGGTGACACCTGCGGCACCATGATCCACCCACCTTTCCTGGTCACCGTAATCCAGGGCTCCGGAGCCGCTGCACCCGACCGGTGCGGCGGGGCCGACATCCCAGGGCCACGGGGCCCCTCCGAGGTGCGGATTCGTCGTACGATCCTGCCCGGGCAGGGGCGGCTCCGGCGGCGACCGGATCAGGTCGGGTCGGGCTGCGGGTGAAGCGTCGCGGGTCGACCATCCTTTGGCAACGACAATAAGGAGATGGCCATGAGTGACGACGTCACCCAGTACATCAACAAGACGCAGCCGTGGCAGATCGACGTGTGCGAGAAGCTGCGCGCGATGGTCGTCCAGACCATTCCTGATGTCGAGGAGCGACTGCAGTACGGCAAGCCGCACTACCTCAAGAACGGGCACTACGCGGCCGTCATCTCGGTGGCCAAGGACAAGATCTCCTTCATGGTGTTCAACGCGACGGACGTTCCCGAGGTCAAGGGTTTCCTCCGATCCCTGGGCAAGGGTGAACGCAAAGCCGTCGACATCAAGGACGGGCAGACCGTCGACTACGACGCGCTTGCCGGCATCCTCAAAGAGACCACGGCTGCCCTGTAGCTGCGTACACCTCCGCGCGGGGGTGATGGACGCGGTCACCGGCGGTGGCCTGAGGGCTGCCACCGCCGGTGCCGGCGGCGTCAGAGCCGCGAGGTGAAGGTGGCCAGGAACCGGTGGGGGGTGACCACGCCGGCGTTGTCGAAGCAGATCACGTCGACGTCGGCGTTGGTGGTGTACGTCCAGGGTTGGGTGAGGTGGCAGTAGTTGCTACCCGCACCCTGCGCGATCACCTGGGCGTGGGTCTCCTTGATGCCGATCTGCGGGAAGGTCGCCAGGTAGCGGCCGGCGGGGGCCAGCGGTGCCACCGTGTTCGCTCCGACGCCGAGCACCGAGTTGTCGTTGGTGGGCCCACCGACGGCGGTACCCAGGTAACCGAAGTACGACGGCGGGCCGAGGGAGCCAATCACCGGCCGACGGCGGTGGTACGAGAGGGCGAAGTCGGTGTTGGTGAGCGCACCGGCCTGGTTGTAGCAGAAGACGTACACCTGCACGTCGGTGCCGACCGCGTTCCAGGAGTAGACCTTGCACCGGCGAGGGCCGGCGTTCGGCTGCACCGCGGTGACCTGCACGTTGCCGGCGAGCAGCCCGGCCAGACCCACCCCGGGCAGCCGCACCAGATACTGGCCGACGCCCAGCGGGCCGACGGTGTTCACCACGCCGGTGGAGTTGTACGACTGCACCACCACGCCGCCGCCCCACTGCGCGTACGCGTGGGAGGTGCCGGCCGCCAGCACGCCGGAGCTGGTCGTCCAGAGCACTGTGAACGGGGTGTCCTCGCGCGTGCCGCCGGGCTTGTGGCACTGCACGTCGACGATCTCGTCGGCGCCGGACTGGAACCAGCGGACCACCTCGCAGTAGTGCCCGGTCCGGTTCACCGGGGTCACGTGCGGCACCCCGCGCGAGCTGGCCCCCACCTGCGGGAAACGGACCTGGAACCGGCCGGGCGCGAGCTTGACACCGTCGGCCCACGCGGCGGGGAACGCGGTCTTCCAGCTACCCCACTGCCGGCTGGTGTCCAGCACGGTCCAGACCGGCACTGTGGGGTCCTTGACGTACGCGAACCCCCAGCGGTCGGCGGTGGCCGCCGCTGCCGGGGTCACTGGCGCGAGCGCGCTGGCCGCCAGTACGGCGGCCAGCGCGGCGGTGACGAACGATCGGAGACGCATGTGTTCCTCCAGTCGACGGGAACATGTCGATGAGGAGTGTGCGCGCAGTGATGCAGTGGTCACAGTCGGCTACCTCGCGCTCCGGTGTCGGGTCTCCGCCACCGGGCGAACCGCGCGACGGCGAGTCGCGTTCGTGGCAGGCGCCGCCCACCGTGGACACGTTCGCGCCGTCCGCGGTGTTGATCGCCTCAAGGAATGCTCAAATTCGATCGAGGCGATCCACTGCGGCCGCAAACGCACATACGCTCACCGGACCCAGCCGGCTCCCGTCCTCCCGTCCTTCTCGCAACGACGATCGTCGACGAGCACGGAGTCCTGCCACCACCTCAACCACCCGTCGTAAATAGAAGGAGGGGGAATGCGGCACATACAACGGCGCATCGCGCTTCTGGCGCTGCCCGCCCTGGTGGGTAGCATCCTCGTGGCAACCGGGCCTGCGGGCGCCGATCCCACCGGGCCGTCAGCCGCCACCAGCCGATCCCAACCTGAGGATCGCGAGTCGGTACGCCTCGTACAGATCAGGCTGACCGGCGCCGACATGCTGGACAAGGTGGCCGCTGCCGGCTTCGACCTTGAGCACGGCCTCCGACGCGTGCCGACCGGCATCGAAGGCGAGGCGGTGGTGACCGCCGAGCAGGTCACCGAACTCACGGCGATGGGCGTCGAGGTGCTCGCCGACGACGCGGGCTTCGCCTGGAGCGACCAGGCCGACGGCGGCATCGGCATCGGCGTCGACGCCGCCGGCGCGCGGGCTGTCCAGCCGTCGAACCACCAGGCGACGGTACGCATCGCCCGCGCCGACTGGTTCACCACGAAGGGCCAGGGCTTCCTGTACGTCGAGGCACGGACCACCGAGGGTCAGCAGGCGGACCCGATCGTCGGGATGCAGGTCGAGAACGACTCGGGCAAGGGCACCCCGTTCGGCTTCGCCCGGACGATGAGCCGGTTCGTCGACTCCGGGCAGTACATGTTCCACCGGAACCTGTTCAAGCTCGACACCCGCCCGACCAGGATCCAGGTGACGAGCTCCACTGGTGGGGTCACCACCGGTGTGGTCTCGAACTGGTTGGAGAACGCCCCGCCGCCGCTGACGGCGAACCCGTCCTACAAGTCGGACTTCGTGGACGGCTACAAGCACCCGCAGCAGCTCTACAGTCGCGCCAAGGAGATCGCCCGCCAGTACCCGGACATCGCCGAGATCGTCTACCTGCCGAACCAGACCAACGGGTACCAACGCAAGGCGCAGGCTCAGCTCGGCGGCACCGGGCAGGCGGCGGTCGTCGTAACCTCCGCGGCGTGGGGCCACGAGGGCGGCAACGACATCACAGTGGAGTTCGTGGACCGGCCCGACGCGAACCTCCCGCTCGCGGTGGAGGTCACGGGCAAGGCGGTTCGCGTCCTGCTCGCCACGGACGCTGCCGGGGCGCCGGCGAGTACGGCCACCCAGGTGGCGGACGCACTGCGGACCCGGTCCGCGGGCCTCATCGACCGGGCGCACCCGTACCGCACCAACGAGGGCAGCGGCATCGTCGCGCCGACGGCCGGCCCGGTCGCGCTGACCGACTTCCTGGACCAGAAGCGCGTCGGAGCACCGGAGGGTGAGGTGCCGCGAGGCCCCGCCACGATCCCGGTCCTGCGGATCGGCAAGCACCGTGACGGCAAGAAGCCTGGTGTCCTGATCCAGGCGCAGGACCACGCCCGCGAGTGGGTGCCGGCGACGACCAGCCTGGAGTCGGCCGAGCGCCTGGTGCACAACTACCGGTCGGACCGGGAGACGAAGAAGATCGTCGAGAACACCGACATCTTCTTCATCCTGTCCAACAACCCCGACGGGGCGAACTACAGCTTCTACAACTTCGCCTCGCAGCGTAAGAACATGACGAACCACTGCCCGGACGCCAGCGCCGATCCGGCGCAGCGGAACTCGTGGGGCGTCGACCTGAACCGGAACTACCGGGTCGGGTCGGGCCACGACGGCTACGCGGGAGGGTCGACCAACTGCGTCAGTGGCACCTACCAGGGGCCGGAGGAGCTGTCCGAGCCCGAGTCGAAGAACATCATCTGGCTGGTCGAGAAGTACTCGAACATCAAGTTCATGATGTCGGTGCACTCCAACGGCGGTCAGCTGTTCTGGCAGCCGGGCGCCTACATCGCGGACGGACGGATCACCACGCCGCGCCCGCCGCTGGGTGACGAGGCGTTCTACTGGCAGTCGGCCGCTCGGATCCTGTCGCAGGTCAAGGCGCACCGGGAAACCGTCGTCACGCCGGAGAACGTCGGCGGCTCATCGGACGTCCTCTACTCCTCAGCGGGCAACGTACGCGAGGACCTGTACTACACCTACGGCATCTACGCGTTCGGCTGGGAGGTCGGCGGCTCCGTCTACAACCCCGCCACCGGCAACTGGCAGGGCGGTTCGTTCCAACCCGAGTGGACGGGAAACCCGGAGCTGGTCAGTGGCCACGCCGAAACGATGGAGTACGCCAACGGCATCATGGAGATGTTCCGGGTCGCGGCGGACTGGGGCAAGGACAAGAAGGATCCGACGTCGCAGCTGGTCCCCGGCGGGGGTCGTTACTCCGAGCCGGTCGACGTGCGCTTCGAGACCAGCGAGCCGGCCACCATCTACTACACGACCGACGGCAGCCGGCCCACGCTTGAGTCGCCCCGTTACGCGGCCACCGAGTTCCGCGAGCCGGGGCAGGTGTTCCACGTGACCGAGACGACGACGTTCCGCTGGTTCTCGGTCGACAGCGCCGGCAACATCGAGAAGAACTACGACCCGACGAAGACGGACAAGCGCAACAACTACCGCACGGCGACGATCACCATCGCCAAGAAGTAGCGCCCTTCCCGAGGATCGTTGCCCCGTCGGTGTGGTCCAACCGCGTCGACGGGGCGACGACGGGATGGTCAGGGGTTGAGAAGGACCTTGATGGCGCGGCGCTCGTCCATCGCCCGGTACCCTTCGGCGGCCTCGTCGAGGGGGAGGGTGAGGTCGAAGACCTTGCCGGGGTCGATCTGCCGGGTCGCGATCAGGTCGATCAGCTCGGGCAGGAACCGGCGCACCGGGGCGGGCCCGCCGTGCAGGTGTACGTGGGAGAAGAACAGCTCATCCCCGGGCAGTTCGACGTCGTGAGCCACGCCGACGTACCCGACGTGACCACCGGCCCGGGTGGCCCGGATGGCCTGCATCATCGACTCCTGGGTGCCGACCGCCTCGATGACGGAGTGTGCCCCGAGACCGTCGGTGAGGTCCTTGATGCGGGCCACGCCCTCGTCGCCGCGCTCGGTGACGATGTGGGTCGCCCCGTAGTCCGCGGCGAGCTTCTGGCGCGGCTCGTGCCGGCTCATCGCGATGATCCGTTCCGCGCCGAGCCGCTTCGCGGCCAGCACGGCGAGCAGACCGACCGCACCGTCGCCAACCACCGCGACGGTCTTGCCGGGGCCGACCTCGGCCGCCACGGCACCGAACCATCCCGTGCCGAGCACGTCGGAGGCCGCCAGGAAAGCCGGGATCAGGTCGTCCGAGGGAATGTCCGGCGTCGCGACCAGGGTGCCGTCGGCCAGGGGTACGCGCAGGTGCTCGGCCTGGGCGCCGAGCCCGCCGACCGGCTCACGGTGCACGCATGAGGACTGGTAGCCGGCACGGCAGATCGGGCAGGTGTTGTCGGAGGCGAAGAAGGAGCCGACGACGAACTGGCCCGGCCTGATGGTGCGGACCTCGCCGCCCACCTCCTCGACGATGCCGACGTACTCGTGGCCCATCGGCGACGGTCCCTTGACCGGCTCGACCCCCCGGTACGGCCACAGGTCCGAACCGCAGACACAGGTCGCGGAGACCCGGATGATCGCGTCGGTCGGGAGCAGGATCCTGGGATCCTCCCGCGTCTCGACCCGGACGTCGCCGGGAGCGTGCATCACGACACCACGCACAAGTTCTTCCTTCCCAGGGGCCGGACACGTTCGGCCTGTTGTTACCCGTCCAACTACCCGGGCGGGCCGTGATGATGCCGCCTCCCGGGCACATTCGGGACGACGCTCACCACCACCGCCTTGCCGACGCTTGATTAAATCGAGAGCGGTAAATAGATTGAGGATGGGCACCGCCGTGGTCCGGGCGACCGGGCCGTCGGCGGCTGACAGGTCCACCCCGAGCCGGGCACTTCGGTCGTACGCGCCGACCAGCCGCTGTGGCGCGCCGCCGCGCCGCACCCAGGGCGCGTTGTCGCGCGCCGCGTCCGTCCCGGACGCGCGCCGCCGCGTCGCCTCCGCTCAGCTCGATGGCAGAAGGACCCTTCATGACGATCTTCCGTGCCCGCCCCGCTCCGACCCTGGTGGTCGTCGCCGCGCTGGCCGCCGCCGTGACCGGCACAGCCCTGCTCACGGGCCCGGCCGCAGCCGCCCAGGGCTGCCGGGTCGACTACACGGCCAACCAGTGGTCCGGCGGATTCACCGCCAACATCAAGGTCGCCCCGGGCGACACCGCTGTGTCCAGTTGGACCGTCACCTGGACGTACGCCGGGGACGAGCGCGTCACGAACGGTTGGAACGCCACGGTCAGCCAGTCCGGATCGACGGTGACCGCCCGCAACGCGTCTTACAACGGCAGCATCCCGGCCGGCGGCGCGACCGAGTTCGGCGTGCAGGGCACGTTCGGCGCCGGCGGTGGCGCGCCGACCGGGTTCAGCCTGAACGGAGTGCCGTGCAACGGTGCTGCGCCGACGACGCCTCCGCCGACGACGCCCCCGCCCACGACACCTCCGCCCACGACGCCCCCGCCCACGACACCTCCGCCCACGACGCCCCCGCCCACGACTCCTCCGCCGACCACCGAGCCGCCGGTCGGATGCGCCGGGGCGGTGCTCTGCGACGGCTTCGAGAACCAGACCGGCTCGACGCCGTCCGGTGACTGGGCCGTGGTGAGCCCGGACTGCTCCGGAGCCGGCACGGCCACCATCGACACGACCACCACGCACAGCGGCAGCCGGGCGGTGCGGATCAACGGCGCAGCCGGGTACTGCAACCACGTCTTCATCAGGTCGACGAAGAACCTCGGCGGCGTCGGCAGTGTGCGGTACGGACGGATCTGGGTGCGGCACACCACCGCCCAGCCCACCGATCACACCACGATGGTGACGATGGCCGACGCCGCCGACGGCAACAAGGACCTGCGGTTGGGCGGCCAGAACGGCGCCCTGCAGTGGAACCGCGCCTCCGACGACGCGACCCTGCCCGAGCAGAGCCCGGCGGGGGTGGCGCAGAGCCTGCCACTACCGGTCAACCGGTGGGCCTGTGTGGAGTTCATGGTGGACGGCTCGGCCGGTCAGCTTCGTACGTGGCTGGACGGCACCGCTGTCACCGGACTGACCGCGGACGGCGTCCCGACGCACGACATCGACGGCCAGTGGTACAACCGCACCTGGCGACCGCAACTCACCGACCTGAAGCTGGGCTGGGAGAGCTACGGCGGCGGGGCCGACACCCTCTGGTACGACGACGTCGCGGTCGGGTCCAGTCGCATCGGCTGCTGACCCGTCGAGATCCTGCGCGGTGAACCGTCAGCGGTGAACTGTTGGCGGCGAACCGTCGCGTCCCGGCAGATGATCAAGGGTGTGTCGCGATGGATGTGACACACCCTTGATCATCTCCGGCTGTCTGGTCGAGCCTCAGCGTTCGATCATCCGCATCTGCTCGTCGGTGTGGTGACCGCCCTCGGCAACGGGCAGCGCGGTGAGGGTCGCCACCTGAACGGGTGTGAGAGTGACGGTGTCCGCAGCGGCGTTCTCCTCGACCCGACTGACCCGCTTGGTGCCAGGGATCGGGACGACGTCGTCGCCCTGCGCCAGCAGCCAGGCCAGGGCGACCTGGGCTGAGGTCGCACCCACCTGGTCGGCGACCGCCTGCACCTGGTCGGCGATACCCAGGTTGCGCTGGAAGTTCTCCCCGGTGAAGCGCGGGTGGTTCTTGCGGAAGTCGCTGTCGTCGAGGCGCTCGACGTCGGCCGGAGTGCGTAGGGCGCCGGTGAGGAAACCGCGGCCGAGTGGGGAGTACGCCACCAGGCCGATGCCCAGCTCGCGCAGCACGGGAAGGATCTGTTCCTGGTCACGCGTCCACAGCGAGTACTCCGACTGCAGGGCCGTGACCGGGTGTACGGCGTGAGCGCGGCGGATGGTGTCGACCCAGGCCTCGGACAGGCCGACGTAGCGGATCTTGCCTTCCTGCACCAGGGCCGCGAGGGCGCCCATGGTGTCCTCGATCGGGGTGCTCGGGTCGACGCGGTGCTGGTAGTACAGGTCGATGTGATCGGTGCCGAGGCGCTTGAGTGAGCCCTCGACCGCGCTGCGGATGTTGTCCGGGCTGCTGTCCAGGCCTCCGGCAACGCGGCCGTCGTGGGAGATGAGGCCGAACTTGGTGGCCAGCACGACCTGGTCGCGGCGACCCTGCAGGGCGCGGCCGACGAGTTCCTCGTTGACGTACGGGCCGTAGATCTCCGCAGTGTCGATCAGGGTGACACCAAGCTCGAGAGCCCGGTGGATGGTGCGGACCGACTCGGCATCGTCGCTGCCGGCGCCGCTGTAACCATGCGACATGCCCATCGCGCCGAGCCCGATGCGGGCAACCTCGAGCTCACCTAGCTTTACCGTACGCATGCTGCTCTCCCTGTCGTTCGTCGAAGTGGATAGCCGACTGCCCACGACGTGGGCCTGCGGGACAGCGGGCTCGGGGTGGATTCAGGCTTCGGGGATCGGCCTGCCGAAGGCGGCGAGGGTGATGTCGGCGGGTTCAGGGCCCCCGCGCTTGCCAGTGTCCAGGGCGTCGATGGCGGCGAGCTCTTCGCTGGTGAGCGCGAAGTCGAAAACGTCGAAGTTCTCCGCGATCCGCGCGGGCTTCGTCGACTTCGGAATCGCCGAGCGGCCCTGCTGCACGTGCCAGCGCATCATCACCTGCGCCGGGGTCTTGCCGTGCGCCTTCGCGATGCCCCCGATGACTGGATCCTGCAACGTGCTGGTGTGCTCCCCGTCGCGGTAGAAGGTGATGCCACCGATCGGCGACCAGGCCTGCGAGAGGATGCCGTGCTGTGCGCCGAAGGCCTGCACCTCGGGCTGCGTGAAGTAGGGGTGCACCTCGATCTGGTTCACCGCGGGCACGACAGTCGCGGTGTCGAGCAGTGCGGTCAGGTGGTCGACCATGAAGTTGCTGACGCCAATGGCGCGGACCTTGCCGTCGGCCAGCAGCTTCTCCAGAGCCCGGTACGCATCCAGGGTCCGGTCGAACTCCGACGGCAACGCCTGGTGCAGGATCAGCAGGTCGATCTGCTCGACGCCCAGCTTGGCGGCGCTCTTCTCGAAGCCGTGCAGCGTCTGGTCGTACCCGTAGTCGCTGATCCAGATCTTGGTCTCGACGAACACCTCGGAACGGTCGACGCCCGAGCTGGCAATCGCCTCGCCGACCTCACGCTCATTGCCGTACACGGCCGCGGTGTCGATGTGTCGGTAGCCCGTGGCGAGCGCCGCCTCGACCGCGGAGCGGGTCGCCTGCGGAGGCGTCTGGAAGACGCCGAGTCCGACGGCGGGAATCTCGATGCCGTTGTTCAGCGTCAGGTGCGGGGTTGGCATGGAACGTTTCCTTTCAGTTCCGGGCGTGACAGACGGAGTCGATCTTGGGGAGGACGTCCGGCGGCAGCTCATCGCCCGAGCATCTGGTCGTCGTCTCGTCTGCCACAACATCCCCTCTGACCCGCCGGTCGGTCCTGCCTTCAGCAAGCACACACCGCAGTCAGGTTTCCGGGGAGCCTCTACTCAAACGGGTACTGGCAGGGACCCCCTCCTGCCGGGCGGCGTGCCTAACCTGGAAAACATGGACAAGCGCAGCGAGGTCCGGGCGTTCCTCACCTCCCGCCGGGCCAAGGTCAGCCCCGAGCAGGCCGGCATCCCCGCGTACGGCAACCGGCGCGTCGCCGGGCTGCGCCGCGGCGAGGTGGCCGCGCTGGCCGGCGTCAGCGTCGAGTACTACACCCGCCTGGAGCGTGGCAACCTCGCGGGCGTGTCCGACAGCGTTCTGGACGCCATTGCCCGCGCGCTACAGCTCGACGACACCGAGACCGCCCACCTGCACCACCTCGCCCGCGCCTCCGGCTCCCGGCCCGCCCGCACCCGCGCCCGCCGCGACAAGGTCACCGAGATCCGGCCGGCAGTCCGCCGGGTGCTGCACTCGATGACCGGCGTGCCCGCGTTCCTCCGCAACCACCGCTTCGACATCCTGGCCGCCAACCCGCTGGGCATGGCCCTCTACGCGCCCATGTTCGCCGTTGACACGGCGCTGCCGGTGAACTCGATGCGGTTCATCTTCCTGGACCCGCACGCTCAGGCGTTCTACCCGGACTGGGCGCAGGTGGCCCGCTCCGCCGTCGCCGCGCTGCGCATCGCGGCCGCGCAGCACTCCGAGGACCAGCAACTGATGAACCTGATCGGCCAGCTGTCCATGCGCAGCGAGTCCTTCCGCGCCTGGTGGGCCGCCCAGGATGTCTACGTGCACCGTCACGGCACGAAGCGTTTCCGCCACCCCGCCATCGGGGACCTGGACCTGGCCTTCGAAGTGCTCGAGTTGTCCGGCGACGAGTCTCTGACGGTCCTGACCTACTCCGCCGAGCCGGGCACCAGTTCCGGTGACGGCCTGGAGTTGCTCGCCACCTGGGCCGCGACGCGGGAAGGCGTCGCGACCGGGACCAACGGATGAGCGGCCGATGACCTCGCCCTCGGGTTGGTGGCGTTCTCCGGCGGGTCATCGGGTGAGCAGGCCGATCCGGCGCAGCCAGCCCGCGACGTCGGGCTCGACGTCGGCGACCTCCTCACCGCGCACGGCCAGGCCCTCCCCGATCGTCGCACCCGGGCAGGCGGCGACAGCACCCCCCACAGGGCGGCGGAGCTTGTGCAGAGGCGGTGACCGCCTGGTATGAGCAGATGTCGATCTGGTGCACACCTTCCTCTGCTGTGCGGGAGGGTGCCACAATGGCAGCGGCGTCCAAGCGGTTACCGCTGGGCCCGGGGGAGGGCCTTCCGCAGGAAGCGGACGGTGGGCACGAACCCGGAGGCCGCGATGCACCTTGTTCCCGACGCTGGCGCCATCTCCAGCCTGGTCGATCTGCTCGGTGGTGTGCTGCAGTTGACCGCTGCGATCGTCACCCTGGTGGCCGCCGTCAACGTCCGTGGGCGTCGCCCTGGTCGCGGTCGGGGCGGCGATGATGACGACGCTCGTCGGTGAGACCCGCTCCGACGCGGCCGCTCGCGCGGTTGCGGCGGTCAACTGCCGGGCCTCTGGTCAGGATCGCGTCCGGAACGGGGCAAGGGTGGCGCGGATCTGCTCGCCAGCACCCCAGTCGTCGTCGAACTGGGCCAGCACGGCGAGGTGTTGTCGCAGCTGGACGACCGGCATGCGGGCCTGCCAGCCGTCGTCCAGCGAGGTCAGGTCCGCATAGACCTGGAAGAACCGTTGCGCCTCGGGCGGGGGCGAGGTGGACCACACATGGGCGAGGTCGACCTCGGCCCACATGTACGACACGGCCGGGTCGATCAACGCGGGCTGCCCGTCCGGGGTGGCCATGATGTTCTGCGTCCACAGGTCACCGTGTGTCAGGCACGCGGGCCGGTCCGGCAGCAGGTCCGGCAGTCGGTCACACAGCCGCTCCAATGCCGCCCGGTCAGCCGCGTCGAGCGCCGCCTCGGCGCGGGGCTCCCCGAGCCACCGAAGCAGCCGGTGCTCTGCGAAGAACGCAAACCCGTCGTCATGCCACGTCTTGACCTGGCGGCGGCGGCCCAGCCAGTTGTCGTGGTGCCATCCGAAGCGAGGATGGGTCGTGCTCGTGTGCATGCGGGCGAGCAGGTGCGCCAGCTGCTCCCAGAAGCTCTCGGTGTGCGGCCTCGGGCGCAGCACCGACAACACGAGCAGTTCCGGGTCCGCCAGGAGCACCTCGGGTGTGGCCATGCCGCCGAGTTCGCGTAGGGCGGCCAGCCCCTCGGCTTCCGCGACGAAGACCCCCTCGGCGGGCGCGTCGGCGAAGCCCTTGACGAACACCGACGAGGCGTCCCGACGGGTGGCGATGCCCGCGAGCGCAGCGAGCCCGCCCGCTACCGGCTCCACTGTGACGACCTCGCTCATCCCGGCCTGGAGCAGGCGTTCCAGCAGCGTCGTCGTCGAGCTCATCAGGACACACCTCTCATCTGCGTGCACCCCTGCCTGCGGCTGCACGCCCCCGGCGGCCACCAGGAACCGTTGTCGGCCCGGCCTTCACGTCGATGTCAGCGTAGGCGGCCACGGTCCTGTGGACACCGCAGCGGTGTCCCGTAGGTTGGTGGTGCGAACACGTGACCGACGGCGGTGGTTGGCCTCCGTCGCCGGCCAGTGGGTCACGGACCATCCACGCAACCGAGGAGAGGCGGACCACGACATGACGGCGGTGCCTGCCGCGGATCCGGCGGTTGCCGGGCGAGGAGCGGCTGAGGAGGATCTGCGGGCGTTGTTCGGGCAGTCCACGGCCGTCTTCGCGTCGTTGACCGGCCCGGCGCATGTGGTGGAGACGGCGAACCGGGCCTTCTTCGAGACCATCGGTCAGGAACGGGTCCGCACCGGGGTCGCTCTCGTGGACGTGATGCCCGAGCTGGCCGATCAGGGCTTCATCGCTCTTCTGGATCAGGTCTACCGCACCGGCGAGGCATACGTCGGCCGTGACGTCCGGGTCGTGCTGGGCATCGGCCCGCAGGCCCGGGAGGCCTTCTTCGATGTCTCCTACGAGCCGCGTCGAGACGCAGCCGGTACGGTGACCGGGATCCGCGTGCTCGGCGTGGAGACCACCCAGGTCAAGCACGCCCAACGGTTGATGACCGAACACCGCGCCCTGCTGGAGCAGATCGCCCGCCAGGCGCCCCTGACTGAGGTGCTTGACGGGATGGCCCGCTGTATCGAGAATCTGGCACCGCAGGAGGTGCTCGTCTCGGTGCTGCTCGCCGATGCCGACGGCCGGCACCTGCGCCACGGCGCCGCCCCCAGCCTGCCCGCCTTCTACAACCAGGCCATCGACGGCATCGCCACCGGCGAAGGCGTCGGCTCCTGCGGCACCGCCGCCCACCGCCGGGAACCGGTGATCGTCACCGACATCACCACCGACCCGTTCTGGAACGACTTTCGGGATCTGGCCGACCGGGCAGGTCTGGCGGCCTGCTGGTCCACTCCCATCCTGGCTCGCGACGGCGGCCTGCTGGGCACGTTCGCCATGTACCACCGCACCCCGCGCGTCCCACAGGACTCGGACCTCGCTCTCACCCGGGTCTTCGCCGGCACCGCGGCCCTGGCCATCGAACGCCACCACATCGAACAGGCGAAGACGGCCGCCGAAGCACGCGCCAGGGCGGCTCACGACGAGCTGGCCAGGGTGCTACGCGTGGAACGGGAACTGCGCGCCGAGGCCGAGCAGCGTGCTGCCGCCTCCGCGGAACTCGCCGCGCGGATGCGTGCCGCCGCAGCCGCGCAGGCTGCACTGCCACACCCGGAGCACTGCCAGCTCGGCGATGCTCCCGGCTGCACCGCACCCGCCGAGATCAAGATCGCTGATTCGTGGGGTGACTCGGCATGGGGCTGTACCGCGCACGTCGAGGAGGCCCTTCTCAACGTGCGCTCGGTGTTCATCGCCAGCGAGGAACTCGGCGGCCTGGCCGCCTACCTCAACCGCTGACGAGGTCTGCGACAGCCGGCACCTGGCTGGCCCGGCCGCCGCCCTGGTCCCTGGTCCCTGGTCCCTGGTCCCTGGTCCCTGGTCAGGAACTATGGGCTGCCACGTTGATGACGTTGCCGTCCGGAGCGCGGACGAAGAACCGCCGCACTCCCCAGGGCTCAGTGGTCAGCGGGTGCACGATCGCGTAACCGAGGCGCTGTGCCTCCGCGTAGGCGCCGTCCACGTCATCCACCTGCACCGAGATGACCGAATCCTCGGGTGCGGACGCGTCGCCGGAGACGAGTTGCACGCTCGCGCCGCTGTCGGGCGAGGTGTAGCGGGCCACCCAGCCCAGGTTGAACTCCTCGTTGCTCAACCCGAGGTAGTCGCTGTAGAAGCCCTTGGCGGCGCTGATGTCAGGCACCGGAAGGTTGGCCAGGACGCGGACGACGCGCACGCGGACCTCCTGCTTCGAGTTGTGGAATCCGCTCATCATCCTGCGTCGTGCGTCCATAACTGCTCATCGCCGCGCGGGGAGTCGGGAGGCAGCGCCGCGGTGGGCCCGCAACGTGCGCGGACCCACCGCCCTTCATCGAGTACGCGGCGGCCAGCCTCTCAACACCAGGTCAGCGTCGAGTTGACCCGGGTGACGTTGCTGATGGTGTTGTTCGCGCCACCGCAGGGACTCTGGGTGATGTTGGTGCCGCTGACGGTCAGGTTCTGCAACCGGATGCCCGAGGAGATCGGGAACTCCGTCCGCGACGCGATCCTGATCTCGCCGCCGCCCGTCACCGTCCCGGACACCCCGGCGATGACGACGTTGTAGCAGTTCTCCACCAGGATCGAGTTGTTCCCCGTGTTCGAGATCGTCACCCGGTCGATGACCGCGCCACCGGACTCGGAGACGCAGAAGATCCCGCGGCCACCCCCGGACGCGATCACATTTCCGACCCGGATGTTGGTCGGGTACGAGCTGCCCACCCGGCCGTTGCGGTTGGCCATCCGGAAAGCCGCGTACCCGGTGCCGGCACCGGCGCCCTGCGCGTCGACCGTGCCGACAGTGGCGTTGATCGTGTCGTTGAGCAGCAGGCCGGAGTCCCGGGTGTTCCGCGCCGTGACAGTTCCGATGGTCAGACCGTCCACGCCGTACGTCTCCACCCCGTGCGTGCCGGTGCCTGACACGTACACGGTGTCGATGCGGACGTTGCGCACCTTGACCGACCGATCGCCGCCGTGGTTGTCGATGCGTACTCCGAGGCCGGCGGAGAGCCGCATGTCGATCTGCCCGAGGGTCAGGTTGTTCACGTTGCGCATGAAGATGCCGTACAACGGCGACCCGGTCAGCGTCAGGTTCTGCACCTCGACATCCGTGGTTCCCCGCGAGTAGACCGGCGCCTGGTCGCCCGAGCCCGATCCGGTCACGTTGATCGTGCCGCACACCGCCAGCGTCGTGTACGACGGCAGCGACAACCGTGAACCCGCGCTCATCGACCCGGAGCCGCGGACCACGACCCGCTGCTTCGACGTCCGACCAGCCGACAGTGAATTGACCGCCGCCTGCATGGCCGACAACATGCTCGTACCCGAATAGACCGTCGACGAGCCGTTACGGGCCGTCCAGGTGCTCCCGCTCAGCACGGCCTCGGCGTTGGTCGACCCGCTGCCACAGCCGGGTGGCGTGCTGCCCCCGCCCACCTGGACCATCTGCCACTGCTGGTTGGCACCGTTCTGATCGGTGTACTGGCTGATGCGGCCGCCGTCGGCGGTGGACCGCTCCCAGACCTCGAGTGCCTTGGCGGAGTGGCGGTTGATCAGCCGGACATGGCCGCCGTCGGAGTCGAGCACCTGGAACTGCTGGTTGGTGGCGTTGAGATCCGGCCACTGGCGGTACTCGGCGCCGTCGGCGGTGTTCCACTCCCAGAGGTCGACGACCTTGCCGCTGTGTCGAGCCTTGAGGCGGTAGTAGCCGCTGCCGGACGAGACGAACTGGAACTGTTGCCATTCGCCGTCGTTGCGGGACCACTGTTGGATCACCGCGCCGTCTGCCGTCGAGGTGTCCCGGACGTCGAGGACCTTGCCGCTGTGCCGGTTGACCAGGACGTAGTAGGCGTTGGTGTCGATGGTGGCCGCCGCTGCCGGCGGCGCGCCGACCAGCACAGCGCCGGCGGCGCCGACCAGCGCGGTGATCATGGCCAGAACGAGGCCGGTACGCCGGCCGCGGCGGATCGAGCCGTGGCTGGACGGTCTCGTGGTGGTGGGGGTCATCGGTACTCCTGGCTCGATGGGGGAGTGGTCCCGCGGCTATTCCAGGTGGAAGGTGGCGGAGGCTCGCTCGGCGCTCGTGCTCACCGCTTCCAGGTAGAGCAGTCCGTCGCGGTGGCGCACGTACCGGCCGGGGAAGTTCTGTGACTCCAGGGAGACCCCGGTGCTGGCAGCCAGGCCGGATTGGCGGTGGAAGCTCGCGTCGCCGCCGAAGAGCGACGAGCCGTCGCTCCGTTCGACGTACAGGGCGTAGCCACGGTGACGCAGGTAGTACCCCGGGAAGTTGGTCGACTCCAACGACACCGTCCCGCCCCCGGCGAGGCCGCTGACGATGCGGAACTGCGAGTCGGCCAGGTTGGCCACGTTGGGCTCGACCCGGGCCCGATAGTCGTAGTGCCGGATGTAGCTGCTGGTCAGATCGTGTGAACGCAGCCGCACCGGTGTGGCCCCGTCGGGCACCGGGATGCCGAAGTTCGGGGTGCCGTCGGCGTTCCAGTACAGCTTCTGCAGCCTCGTCCGCCGGTTCGGATCGTTGAGCGGATCGCCGCTGATGTCACGGTAGTTGCGGTCGTGATAGACCAGGATGTCGCTCTGCCCATCCTCGGAGACGGTGAACGAGTTGTGGCCGGGGCCGTACTGACCGGTGGCGGCGTTGCTGGCGAACACCGGGTTGGGGCTCTTGCTCCAGGCGGCGGCGTCGAGCAGGTTGGCGGTGGCCGAGGCGCTCAGCATCCCGAGGCAGTAGTTGGCGTCCGTGGCGCTGGCCGAGTAGGTCAGGAAGATGCGGCCGTTGCGTTGGATCACCGCCGGTCCCTCGGCGACCCGGTAGCCGCGGGTCTCCCAGTCGTACGTCGGCACGACGAGCCGCGTCACCGTGCCGGTGATCTGCCACGGGTTGGCACCCATCCGGGCGAGGTAGACGTTGGAGTTGTTGGAGATGCCCGGCTCCTGCTGCGCCCAGGTCAGATAACGCACCCCGTTGGCGACGAAGGTCGACGCGTCCAGGCTGAAGGTGTCCCACGGTGTCGTGATCCGACCACGTTCGGTCCACGACCCGGTCAGCGGATTCGCGCTGGAGTTCTCCAGCACGTACATGCGGATCCGCCACACGTCGTCGGTGCGGCCCGCGGCGAAGTAGACGTACCACCGGTTGTTGATGAAATGGATCTCCGGCGCCCAGATGTGGGCGCCCATCTCGCCGCTGGTGTGCCGGTTCCAGATCGTGGTTTCCGCCGCCGTGGCCAGGCCCTGGAGGGTGGTCGCACGTCGCAGCACGATCCGGTCGTACTGCGGCACCGTCGCGGTCATGTAGTAGTAGCCGTCGGTGTGCCGGACGATGTGCGGGTCGGCCCTCTGGTTCACCAGCGGGTTGGTGTAGTTGACCGCCGGTGCGGCGTGCGCCGGCCCGGCCGCCGGCAGGCCGGCTGCCACGGCGAGCACCACCAACACCGCGGCCACGACCGACCGTAGGCGTCGGCGGCCGGCAGGCCCACCGCCGGTTGCCAGGCGGGCAAGCGGATCGGTTGGGTGGAGTGGCAGCGGCATCTGTCCTCCGTACGGTTGGTGAGCGACTCATCGGCGCAGGTGGTGCCGGCCGGTGGCGCCGTGGCCGATCAGGTCGACGCCGAGCAGCACGTGGGACCGGAACCGGCCGCGGCGCCCGGGTGACGGCGCCGCCAGCCTGCGGCGCCCCGCCGGGGTCGATGCGCGAGTGAATCGCGAGATATGACGGTGGCGTTGCGCCCAGGTTGCGGTCTCAGTGTTGGCGCTAACATCGACAGGTGTCAAGGTGTCTGGTTGGCGCCCGAGATGTACTCGTCGAACGCGGCGACCTCTTCGTCGGTCACCGACGGGGCGAAGTCGAGGTGCTCGCTGGGATGGAGACCGGTGCCAGAGCCGGTCACCGTCACGAACCACGCGGCCTCGTGATCGAACCAGTACGCCCTGCCCAGCAAGCCGATCTCGCTGGCCCCGGAAGGGTCGTCGGGGTCCTCCGCCGCGACGACGCGGACCCACTGCCCGTCCGTCCCGTAGGGCGGTCGGGCAAACGTGAGGGCGATGTCGTTGAGGTCGAAACCACCCTCCGGCACACCAAGCGCACGTGCGGCCCCGGCTCGCGCCATGGACAGCACCTCACGCGTCCGGCGGGTACGACCGACCTCCACCTCGCCATCGGGCCCGTCGATCAGCACGACGTAGGAACGGTCCGCCAGGTGGCGCACCCGTGCACGCACACTTTTCGGTTGGTCGCCCATCCGCTGATAGTGCCCTTTGCGCACCAGGCGCGTCACGGGGAGCCGCGGTGGCGCAAATGGGCGCGGTCCGGGATATCCTTGCCGCATATGGCTACCTTTCGCAGCGCCTCAGTGCTCCTTTCGTCGGATGGCACCAGGACCCCCGGCACCGCCGCTCTCTTCGCCGAGCCCGCCCGCAGGGGCGGGGTCCCGCCGTGGGCAGGTGACTTCCGACCTGCCAACAGCGCCGGCAACGGCCCCAAGAACGCGGTCGGGAAGACCTTCACGTTGGAGCTGCCCGACGGCAGCACCGGCAAGGTCGTCGTTCAGGGCCTCAAGAGCGGAAAGGGAGGCGTCGTGCTGGCGCTGATGGGCCAGGACGCACCCCCTTTCTGAGCAAGACTGCTACCCACCGGCCGGTCAGCGACCTGCCGATGCCAATGCGTCCGGACAGCGTCCGGACGCATTGCCGTACCCGTGGCGGGGCGGTCCTGGCCGGTGACGTTCCGCCGGCCAGGTCGCCAGTCAGCGGCGGCCGGTGGCCAGAGCGACGAGATACTGGCCGCCGCCCGCGTCGACGCTCGCGGTCACCGGCAGCCCGGGCACCAGCCGGGAAAACCGGTCGACCAACCAGTCCGCCGCCTCCTGGGCGTCCTTCCTGCTCGGGCAACGGGCCACCAACTCCCGGCCGCCCTTGCGCTCAAGCCTCTCGGCGACGGTGATCAGCGGCGCGGGCTCCACCACGTGCAGACGGTCCGGCCAGGCGATGACCACCTTGACGGCGCCCTTGCGGGTGTTGCAGGCGCGGTGCGCAAGCCGTTCGACGACCTTGGCCTTCTTGTCGGCGGTGCGGCTGTCGACGCTGGGCCCACGCGGGTCGTTCACCGACATGTCAGCGTCGACCGGCTCGTCGCACACCCAGCATCGCCAGTTGTCACGCCGCGCAACGTCATCGAGAAGACTCATCCGAGCAAACTAGCCTGTCAGCCCCCGACCAATGACAGACGGAGCCCTCGGCGCGGTCGCACTGCTCCTTCAGGGGGCCTGCTCATCCACGGGCGTCGTGCTGGTTGCTGAGATTCCTTCACGAGCGTAGGAAGAACACCACCTGCGTCGAAGGAGATGCGTGTGACCACAATCAGAGGGCTCCGTCTCGCCGTGTCCGTGCTGGTGACCGCGGGCACCGTCCTGTTCGGGGCGTCGGCCGCTGCGGCACCGCCCGCCACTCCTGCACCGACCGGGCAGCAGGCCTGCGACCCGATCGACCCGACGGCCTGCCTGCTGCCCTTCCCGAACGACTACTTCACGGTGCCGGACCGGACCAGCCCCACCGGCAAGCGGGTGCGGCTCGCGACCGCCGCGATGCCCGCCAACGTGCAGGGAACCCCGATCGACCCGACGGAATGGAACCGGCAGGACGGGTTCAGCCCGGGCTCGCCGATCCTGGTGCGCGTGCCCGGCCTCGACGCCACGACGACCGGGATCGCGCCGGTCACCGACATCGGCCGCTCGCTGGCGCCGGACGCGCCGATCGTGCTGATCAACGCGCGGACCGGTGAGCGCACGCCGTACTGGGCCGAGCTGGACGCGCACGCGACCGGCCAGCCCGACCGGCAGGTGCTGATCATCCGACCTGCGGTGGCGCTGACCGAGGGCACCCGCTACGTCGTCGGCCTGCGCGGCATGCGCGACGGCAACGGGGCGTCGATCCCGGCACCGAAGGCGTTCAGGGCGTACGTGACCGGTGCCGGCCTCAGCCATCGGGACAGCCGTGCGCCGCAGATGAAACGGATCCTCGCCGACCTGACCCGCACCGGGGTCAAGCGGCACAGCCTCTACCTGGCCTGGGACTTCACGGTGGCCAGCCGGCAGGGTCTGACCGGGCGGATGCTGGCGGTCCGCGACAGCGCGTTCGCCAGCCTCCGTCGAGCCGCACCGTCGTTCACCGTCACCCAGGTGACCGACTACCCACCGGAGCAGGAGCCGCTGATCGCCCGGCAGGTGACCGGCACCATCGGCGTACCGTCCTATCTGACCGGCGACGGCGGGCCGGGCTCCCGGCTGCACTACGGGCCCGCTGGCGGCACCGGGACGCCGCAGACGCCGAACGCCCCGCCCACGCCGTCCGGCGCGACGATCGCGGCGGACTTCGTCTGCAACATCCCGCGCAGCGCCTCCGCCGCGAAGCCGGCACACCTGTCGCTCTACGGCCATGGCCTGCTCGGCAAGCCGACCGAGATCAACGCCGGCAACGTCAGGACGATGTCGAACACCCACAACTTCACCTTCTGCGCGACCAGTTGGATCGGCATGGCCGCCGGTGACGTCCCCTACGTGGCCGGTGCATTCACCGACCTCAGCGCCTTTCCCGCCGTGGCGGACCGGTTGCAGCAGAGCTTCCTGAACTTCCTGTTCCTGGGCCGCGCGATGATCCACCCGGGCGGGTTCGCCGCCCACCCGGCGTTCCGGGACGCGACCGCACGACCGCTGATCAACCTGGCCGGCGGGCTGCACTACGACGGCAACAGCCAGGGTGGCATCAACGGTGGCGCCCTCACCGCCATCGCCCAGGACTGGACCCGCTCGGTGCTCGGCGTACCGGCGATGAACTACTCCACGCTGCTGCAACGCAGCGTGGACTTCGCGCCGTTCCAGTCGGTCATGGACGGCTACTACCCGGACAAGGTCGACCAACAGCTGATCCTCGCGCTGCTGCAGATGTTGTGGGACCGGTCCGAGGCCAACGGGTACGCACAGCACATGACCGACCGGCCATTGCCCGGCACCCCACCGCACCAGGTCCTGATGCACGTGGCCTTCGGTGACCAGCAGGTCTCGCCCGCCGCGGCGGAGGTCCAGGCGCGCACCATCGGGGCTCGCCTGCACACACCCGCGCTCGCCGACGGTTGGTCAGCGGACGTGCGTCCGTACTGGGGCATCGCGCCGATCCGCCGCTACCCGTACACCGGCTCGGCGCTCGTGATCTGGAACAGCGGCGCGGCGTACGCGCCACCGCCGACGAACCTCGCCCCGGCCGGGCCGGAGTACGGGGACGACCCGCACGAGTTCCCACGGGCCCAAGCCGGAGCCCAGAGACAGAAGGCCGCCTTCCTGCTCACCGGCAAGGTCATCGACGTCTGCGCGCGGACGCCCTGCCCGTGACCCACTCTGCCACCCCGCGGGGCGCGAACCTTTGACGTCACGCGCCGCCCGCCGCAGATCCGCGGCGGGCGGCGCGTTCGTGGGTGCCCTAGGCGAAGCGGTCCGCGAGCTTCGTCAGCTTGGCGACGTACGCCGACCAGTCGTAGTCGTCCGGGATGTTGGTGTTGTCCTGCCGCAGGCCGATCGCCGAGTCGTGCTGCTCGCGGATGATGTCGGCATGCCCTGCGTGACGGGCGAGGTCGCAGGTCACGTGGATGATGATCCGCTGCAGCGTCACGTCCTGCCGGCCTGGGCGCCACCACGGCACCTGCCCCGGCGCGTCGAGCGGCAGCTGGTCGATCGTCTGGTCGGCGAACACCCCGACCCGGCGATACAGATCGATCAGGCCGTCCTTCGTCTCGTCCTCGCTCGCGTACCAGTCTGCCTGTGGGTCCTCGTCGAACGCCTGCACGGGGACGAGTTCCTCCGGCGTCGGGAACTCGCGCCCGAAGGTGGGCCCGAAGTAGCCGGCTTCGACATTGAGGCAGTGCTTGATGATGCCCAGCAGGTTGGTGCCGGTCGCGGTGCGTGGCATTCTCGCGTCGCGTTCGCTCAGCCCGTCGAGCTTCCAGATCAGGTCGTCGCGATTTTCCTTCAGGTAGAGGTGCAGCGCAGCTTTCGCATCGCTCAAGTCAGCCATGACCGCCAGTCTTCCTCAGGGCTGCGACACCGTGGGGGACGACGTTTGCAAGATCAGAAGGGGGCGGGTGCGTCCGGCGGTGGTGCTCAGCCCAGGAGCGTCCGGACGACGTCGGGCCGGTTCAGGGCCGCGACACACCACGCGAAGTGACCGTCCCCGCCCTCGGCGTCGTAGGCGTTCGCGGTGATCAGCGAGTAGGCCGCGCGGTAGACGAGAAGCGCCTGCCGCGGGTAGCCCAGGCGCTCCTCGATCTGCGCGTAGAGGCCACGTTCGGTGTCCAGGGCCTGCTCGCCGTACATGTCGAAGATCGAGGCCGCGACGGAGGCGTCGAAAACCGGGTCACCCTCGGTCGTGAGGAAGCCCCAGTCGAGTATGGCGGCAGGGCCGCCGGCGTCGTTCACGAGGATGTTGCCGGGGATCATGTCGCCGTGGACGACCGAGCGTCGTCCGCTGTCGACGTCCCGCAGCCGGTCCTGCAACGCGTCCAGCTTCCTGTCGAGGTCCTCGACCGCCGGGTCGAGGACCTGCCGGAATCGGGCGACTCGACGCGTGGCCAGTGCGTAAAGGGCGTCAGGGAAAGCGTCGTCCGTCTCGTAGAGCGGCATCGTCTCGTCCAGGACCGACAGCTTCCGCGCCTCGGGCAGGGGCCCGCTTGCCCCCAGTTGGGCCAACACGTCGACGAACGCCGACCTGGCCTCGTCGAGGGTGAGGCGACCCTCTTTCCGCGCTTCGGTCATGGTTCTGCCGGCCAGCCGTTGCTCGACGGTTACGCAGCGACCCTCGATCAGGTGGACCTCGTGGATCCGTGGGACCGCGACCCGCAGAGGTTTTCCGGCCAGCGCGTCGTAGAACACCCGAACCCGCTGCAAGGCGGCCTTCGACCCGTCGAACCACACCTTGGCGATCCGCTCCTGGCCGATGTCGTAGACGGCACCCTCCATGCCCCGCCCCAGCAGCCGGGGAGCCTCGCCGCCCGTCCACTGGTGCAGGAGTCGGGTCGGTTCGACGTCGGTCGGGCTGTGCATCAGGTTGCCATCGCTAACTGTCGTCGGGTCGGACGCTGCTCGTCGAGGTGGCCGCTCTGCGGGCGCAGTACCCCGGGGGTGGCCCGGCACAGCTACGGCGCGGGGGAGGTCCGGGCCCTCCCCGCGCCGCCACCACCATGCGCTCGATCGGCGCACTGGTCAGGTGTGCGCGCGGCGCACCATCTCGTTGATCCAGGTGGGCGCGTACGGAGACGTGCAGCCCGGGGATGTCGGGTAGTCCTTGAGCACCGCCAGACGTTCGCCGATGCCGATCGCGCGAGCGCGGTGCGCGGCGTGCTCGATCCCGATCTGGGCCAGGCAGTGGTTCATCGCCCACTGGAGGCGATCCGGCGCGTCCTTCATCTCGCTCTCGATGACGTCGAGCAGCCCCGGCAGGTCGAGGCTCTCGGGTTTCTTCGTCACCCGCTCGGTGGTCAGCGCCCAGCCGGCGCTCGCGACCACCGGGTCCGGGTCGGCACACCAGGCCAGGCGCAGCTCCTCGGCGTGCGGGCTCTTCTTCACCACGTAGTTCACGAGCCAGTCGTGCACCTTGGGCGCGCGTGCCTCGCGCAGCATGACGTCCAGCTCGGCACGCTCGAACGCCCTGGGACGGCAGATCAGGAGCGACAGCAGTCTCGCCGCGGTGTCGCCGGTCCTCCAGAGCTGGCGGGCGAGTTCCTGCTGCGTCTTCAGCCGCTTGGCGACCGCACGAACCTTGCCGAGGTGCACACCGTGGTCGTCACCGTGTTTCGCGTTCACCTCGCGTGTCCGGTGGTCCTCCAGCGCGGCCAGTTCGGCCATCACCTCGGCCAGCACCGTGTCGGTCGGCGTCGTCGCGGTCACCGCAGCCTCCAGCTCTTCGGGTGTGAGATGCACCTTACGACGCAGTGGACCGGTGATGACCTGCGGCTGGTCGGTTCCTGCCGCGCGTGGCCCGTCGAATGGCACAGTGATGTCCATGGACAGGACGCACGTCAACGAATGGCTCACCGCGTACGAGCGGCTGTGGCGGACGCCCGGCACGGATGCCCTGGTAACTCTCTTCACCGAGGATGCGAGCTACCAACAGGGGCCCTACTGGACACCTGTCGTCGGTCTGCCGGCCATCGCCCAAATGTGGGAGAAACAGCGCAAGGGCCCCGACGAGGTGTTCCGGATGACCAGCGAGATCGTCGCGGTCGACGGTGACACTGCCGTGTCGCGTCACGAGGTCCGCTACGGCGACCCGGTCGAGCAGGAGTACCGCGACCTGTGGGTCATGCGGTTCGCCGAGGACGGACGTTGCCGGTCGTTCGAGGAGTGGCCGTTCTGGCCGGGACAGCAGCCGGCCAACCCTCCGGACGGTTCGTGACCCGAGGCCCCGGTGGCTGGGGGCGGACTATCGTGATTCCGTGAGTACCCGAGACGTGCCCGCGCAGATCGGTGGCCTGCCGCCGATCGGGCGACCAGCCACCAGTGCCCTGCTCGAAGCCGGCATCACCACGCTCGCCCAGGTGGCCACCCACAGCCGCGGCGATCTGCTGGCCATGCACGGGGTGGGCCCGAAGGCGGTCGACATCCTGGCCGCCGCGCTGGCCGAGCAAGGGTTGGCCTTCGCGGCTTCGTAGAAGGGCCGCTGGCTCAGTCGGGCGGGTTGGCGCAGAGCGCCTCCAGCCGTTCCAGCGTCTCGGTCATGCTCGTGATCCAGCCGCGCCCGCCGTCCATCGCCGCCTGCTCGTCGGCCGGCAGCTGGGAGCAGTCATAGATTTCGGTCACGATGGTCGCGTCCGGGCCGTCGGGCGTCAGCTCGTAGGTCCACCGGTGTCCCCATCGCGCCTGAGCAGTGGCGCCGGGTGCGGTGTCCGGGTGGCCTCGGCCCGGCTCCGGTGTCCAGCCGATGCGCCGGTTCACCTCGTACTCGACGACGTGGTTGTTCATCTCGTAGTCGCCATACCGCGAGTAGTGCATCTTCATCACGAAGACGTCGCCGACGGCGGCGACCACCGCGTCCGATACGGCACCCCGCAGCATCCCGGAGCCGTCGAGATCGGTGTGTCGCCGAGGATCCGCGAGGATCCGGAAGATGTCGGCCGCTGGCGCGGCGATCCGCCGGGACACCGCGACGGGCTCGGCCCGACCACCTGTCACCGGTACGCCTCCTCGAAGGTGATCGTCGCCGACGCCTGGCGCTGGACGTCGTCGAGCCGTTCGCTGAGGAAGGCGCGTTCGACCTTGTTGTCGGTGTGGGCCAGGGCCTCCTGGTAGGCGTCCGCCGCCGGCGCCCAGCGGTTGAGTTGGCGCAGGAAGTCACCACGGGCGGCGCTGAGGTAGCCGTAGGTGGCCAGGACCGGTTCGGCGAGCAGTGGCGTCAGTGCGTCGAGACCGGCCTGCGGGCCGTCGCGCAGACCGACGGCCACGGCACGGTTGAGCTCGACCACCGGCGAGGGCCAGAGCTGGAGCAGGACGTCGTACAGCCCGACGATCTCCGCCCAGTCGGTGTCCTGCCAGGTCGGCGCCTCGGCGTGCACGGCGGCGATCGCGGCCTCGACGGCGTACCGTGTCGGCGGCCTGCGACGCAGCGCGACGGTCACCAGGGCGACCCCCTCGCTGATGAGTCGGGTGTCCCAACGCCCGCGGTCCTGCTCCGAGAGCAGTTGCAGCCGACCGGTGGCCGACAGGCGACTGTCGTCACGCGCATGGATGAGCAGCAGCAGCGCGAGCAGGCCGCTGATCTCCGTGTCGGTCGGCATGAGCAGGTGCAGCATGCGAGCGAGGTTGATCGCGCTGTCGACCAGGTCACGGCGGACAAGGTGCCCGCCGCTCGGCGCCGTGTGGCCGGTGGTGAAGATCAGATGGACGACTTCGAGGACGGCGCTGACCCGCCCGGCGAGGTGGTCGGGCGACGGCACACGGTACGGGATACGGGCAGTGGTGATCTTCTTCTTGGCCCGGGTGATCCGTGCGGCCATTGTGGGTTCCGGCACCAGGAACGCGCGGGCCACTTCCGCCGTGGACAGCCCGCACACCAGCCGCAGCGTCAGCGCGACCTGGGCGTCGCGGGACAGGGCCGGATGACAGCAGGTGAAGACGAGTCGGAGCCGATCGTCATCGAGGCCGTCCTCGGGGCCGGACACCGACTGGTCGGTCACCAGCTGCGGTAGAGCCCGACGTAACGCCGACTCGCGGCGCAGCACATCCAGCGCCCGGTTGCGGGCGGTGGTTGTCAGCCACGCACCGGGACGATCGGGGATGCCGATCTGCGGCCAGACCCGCAGCGCCTGGGCGTAGGCGTCCTGGGTGCACTCCTCCGCGAGATCGAGGTCCCGGGTCAGGCGTGCCGTCGCGGCCAGCAACTGGGTCCAGTCGCGGCGGTGCGCCTGCGCGACCGCCGCGACCACCTCGGCGCTCATCCGTGATCGACCACCGGACGGATCTCCACCCCGCTGTGCCCGGCGGAGACCTCGTACAGCCGCGAGGCCAGGCTGATCACCTCGTCGAGGTCGGGGGCTTCGATCAGGTAGTAGCCGCCCACCGCCTCCTTGGTCTCCAGGAACGGCCCGTCCGTGATGGCCAGCCGTCCGTGCGGGTCGGTGCGCAGTGTGGTCGCGACGGCAGCCGGCTCCAACTGCTGGCCGTCGAGGACGGCCGGACCGGCTGCGGCGCAGAAGGCGCCGTGGGCCTCGTCGCGCTTCCGCATCTCCTGCTGTGACATCGCGGCCCACTGCCGTTCGTCGCCGTGAATGAGGATCAGGTACTTCGCCATGTCGCGCATCCCATCGTGTGGAGCCCCGCCGGGCCCGCCTACCTCACCGACGAGTCAACCTGATCGCCGATCGACAAACGAGGGGATCAATTTTGTCGGGTGGAAGGCCGGCGGCGGTGCCCGCCGGTCCGCCGCTCTGTCGCGCGGTTCACACCCGGGCTTCGACGGGTTCCGCGGCGGCGTCGAGCGGCAGGTCGCGCATCCGGCGGACCGGGGTCGACAGGTAGATGATGGGCGACAGCACGGTGAGGGCACCGAAGATCAACAGGGTGGTACGCGCGCCGAGTGGCCCGGCCAGGAGGCCGGCAAGCAGGCTGCCGAGCGGGATGGCGCCCCAGGAGACGAACTTGACCGTGGCGATCACCCGCGACAGGAGGTCCGGCGGGCTGGCGAGCATCCGGTAGGTGCGGGTGGTCACGCTGAGCACCACCGAGGAGCCGGCGAAGACGAGGTTCCCGACGGCGAAGGCGAGATAGGCGGCGGTGCCGCTGCCCAGCGGAATGACGAGCGCCCCGGCCACCCCGACGACGGCCGCGATGACCAGGCCGCGTGCGGTGCCGACCCGGTCGGTGAACCGGGTTGTCAGCGCGGCGCCGACGAGTGTGCCGAGCCCGTCGGCGGCGAGCAGCAGCCCGACCATGAGTGGCGACGCGTGCAGCTCGCGTACCAGGTAGTACGGGAAGAGCGCGAGCATCCCGCCGCAGACGAAGTTCGTCGCGGTGGCGTCCCACATGGAGGGTCCGATGATCGGGTGTCGGAGCACGAAGTGCCAGCCCTCGCGGATCATCGTGACCATCGGTGGCCGCTCGGCCGGGCGCAGCAGACGCCGGGCCGGAAGGGTGCGCAGCAGCACGGCGGAGATCAGGTAGCTGACGGCGTCCACGAACAGCGTCGGCACCGCGCCCAGCAGCTGCACCGCGAGCCCGCCCAGGGACGGCCCGCCGAGCTGGGTGGCGGCATAGGTGCCGGAGTTGAGGCTGTTGCGCGCCTGCAACTGCGCGGCCGGAACGATCTCCGGCAGGAAGGTCTGGTTCGCCACGTCGAACAGCACGTTGGCGAAGCTCACGACCAGGGCGACCACGATCAGTTGGGCCACCGTCAGGGCGTCGAACCACCAGGCCAGGGGCACGGACGCGATGGCGAGGGCCCGGATCAGGTCCAGGGCGACCTGCGTGCCGCGCAGCGGCACGCGCTGCACGATCACCCCCGCCGGCAGGCTGATCAGCAGGTACGCGAGGTAGCCGGCCGCCGTGATCAGACCCATTTCGAGGGCCGAGGCGTGCAGCACGTTCAGCGCGGTGAGCGGCAGGGCGATCCCACCGATCGCCGAACCGAGGTGACTGGTCGTGCTGGCGCCCCACCAGCGCCAGAAGGCAGTAAGTCTCATAATGGAACTCACTATAGGGGCGCGTGCGGCGGGAGCACCACGACCAAGCGCCCCGTCCGTTGTGGACGGGGCGCTTGGTCGGTTCAGCCAAGTTGCGGGTCGAGAGCCGATCGGTCCTCGTGAGTCGTCGACGCCGAAGGGGCTACCTCGATCCGGGGTGACCGGTCCGGCGGAAGGTGGGCGGGGTCGGCGATCACGACCACATCCACTTCACCGTCGATCATCTGCTGCTCGACGGTCTCCCAGGGTGCCCGGACGATTCCCTTCAACCGGTAGTCGTGTCGACGAAGGTGTGCGAGACACATCGCGACGGCGGGCTCCGACGGTTCGATATTGGCGGGGATCCAGACAACGGCTATTTCCATGGTCTCTCCTGATCAACGTCGTGGACGCGGCTGACTGATCAGGGGTTGCCGCGGCGGCGGAGGGCCCCGCTCCACGGGCCGGCTGGTGGCGCGCATGTCGACGGCGGCGACAGTGAGCCCCCGGGACAGCGGCGAGATGGGTGGCGGATGTTCAGCTGTCGACGTCGGCACATCGACACCGCTGGCGCCGACGCCGGTGGGTGCGGACGCGACAGCCAGCACGAACGCGGGCAGCCCCGGCTCGGGGCGAGCCGGTGGGCGCGGCGTCGGCGCGGGGACCGCGATCATCGACACCTGCGTGTGACCCGCCCTCTGGGCCCGATCCCGCGCGCGGCGTTCGACGCTGCCGTGGGGGTTGTCCCGGGACACCGTCGCCGTCCCGGAGGTCGACGGTGCTGGCGGTGCCGACGGCGACGGTGGCGAGGCAGCCCGCGAAGCCGAGGCGGACGGGACGGGGGCGGTGGGCGGCGAGGACGACGACGGCACGCTTGGCCGCCGGGTCGGTATGGCGGCCGGAAGCCTGGCCGACGTCGAAGGCAGGGGGATGGCTGACGGCAGCGACAGGGGAGTGGCTGACGGCAGCGGCAGGGGAGTGATTGACGGCAGCGGCAGGGGGATGGACAGCGGCGACTCGACCACGTCGGGCAACAACGCCTCGATGAGATTCGGTGAAGTGGCGGCCGTCGCGGGGTGGGGACCGGTCGGCACTGGCACTGGCACCGGCAGTGACGACGTCGAGTCAGCGCGAGCGGGGTCAGCGCCGAGAGCCACGCCCAGTGCCACCGCACCGAGCGCGACCGCGGGCAGGCTGTGCCTCAGGCGCATCGCACAGGGGCCGTTGAGAGCCGTGTCGCCAGCCGTGCCCGGTCCGAGTCACCGGTCCGGCACCGCTGGCCGAGCGGTCGCTCCTCACTCCCTGTCGTGCGGTCCATCTGCGTTGCTTGCCCCCGGAAAACGCGGGCTACACCTTCCGTCGCGCCGCACCTGGTCAGAAGCCCGTCCACTGATGACGACGCACCCTCTATGGTGGACCGATGGCGACGGTAAGGCAGGTCCAGATCACCTTCGACTGCGCGGAACCTGAGCGCGTCGCTCGTTTCTGGTGCGAGGTGCTGGGCTACGTCGTGCCGCCCCCGCCGGAGGGGTTCGCCTCGTGGGAGGAGGTCGATCGCACGCTGCCGCCCGAGCGTCAGGGTGCCGCGTTCGCGTGCGTCGACCCCTCGGGTGTGGGCCCTCGACTGTTCTTCCAGCGCGTTCCCGAAGGCAAGGTCGTCAAGAACCGGGTGCACCTCGACGTGCGGGTCGGCACCGGGCTGGTGGGTGAGGAGCGCCTGGCCGCACTGGAGGCGGAATGCGCGCGACTGATCCCCCTCGGCGCGGCACGTGTGCAACTGCTGCGGGCCGACGGCGAGAACGAGTCGTGCCTCGTCATGCAGGACGTCGAGGGCAACGAGTTCTGTCTCGACTGAGAGCGCCGGGGACGCGTCGGTAAGGCGTCACACCACGGGATCGCGCGGTGGCGGTGGCTGACGGAGAGCGTCGCCGATGATCTCGGGCCTGCGCCGTGCCACCCCCGCGAGGAGGTCCGCGACCTGGACGCGCGGATCGTCACGGGAGTCGACCATGACGAGCCCAGCCAGGGGTGACACTCCGTCCGGCAGAGCCCAGGTCGTGTCGGCTGCCGCCGACGGTGCGCCACCGCCGGCCATCATCCGCTGGAGGCGGGTCAGTCGATCGGCCGTCAGGGCACTCTGCTCGTCGTGGGTCACCAGCACCTGCCGCTGGCCGCCGCTCCAGGACAGGACCGTTTCCGCCAGCGCCGGCAGCAGCGGTTCCAGTGGTGGGGGCACCGACCGGTCGTCGTCGAGCCGGGCCACCACGGCCCGCACATGGCCCGGGTCGAGCCCGTCGAGGACGGCGTCGGCCGCCGCGCCGAGCCTGCGGTGCAGCAGCGCGTCCCGGGCCTGGAAGAACCGCTGTACCGACTGCCGCACCGGCACCCGCCGCTTCATCCGGACGAGGTCGACGAACGCCGCCAGGAAGGCACCCCAGTCGCTGCCGGCCGAGTGTCTGGCCGTGTAGAGGGCGAGAGCGGTCGGCCGCTGGTCGAGGGCCAGCCGGGTGCCGGCCGCGTACGACGGCTCGGCCAGCAGGAACTCGACGATCCGGGTGACGAGGAAGAACTCCTTGTCGATCAGGTGGACGTGCGCGCGACCGGTCAGCGCGGTCAGGAACCACTCCAGGGCTTCGTCGGCACCCGAGCCGCGCAGGAACCGCCCGGACTTGAGCTCGTGTGGTGAGAACCGGAACCCCGACCGCAGCTCGGTGATGAGCGCGACGGCCTCGTCGACCATCAGGTCGACACTCGCGTGCGTGATCACCGGAGCGGTCGAGTGCAGCAGGTTGGTGCCCGAGAATCCCGACTCGTCGCAGGCGATCTCCACGACGGCGCCCACCACCGGGTCCCGCAGCGGCAGCCCGCCCTGAAGTGGCGATCTCACCCGCGAGCTCCCGCCATGCCGACCATGGTCACGCCTGCGCCCGCACGGGACAACCCGATTGTGTACGGCAGGGCGAGGTGACCGGGCCGGGAGGGGCGCTAGTGTCGCGCCGAGCGGACCGGCTCGGCGAGGGGCCGGCCGACGCGGAACACCGCGAGCGGTTCGCCGCCCACCCGCTCGGCCAGCCGGCTGGCGGTCGCCGGGCAGTCGACGAGTTGGCTGAGTGGATGGACCGACAGGCCGTGCCGGGCGAGCGTCAACCACGTACGCAGCAGACGCCGGCCTGCGGCGACAAGGTCGCCGTCGTCGGCGAGCAACACCAGGACGCTGCCGTCGTAGCGCAACAGACCGCGGCCGCTGGCGGCCAGCAGCGCCGGGAGGCCCAGCCGGCGGGTGACCGGGTACGCGCGAAGCGCGGCGGACAGGAACCGTGCCTCGAACCAGGACAGGGCGAGCGCCCGGTCGGTGAGTCCGTCGAGGTGGTAGCGAGGGTGGGTCGGGCTCAGCCGCAGCCAGTCACGCAGCTCGACCGCGACGGCCGGCGTGCCGAAGAGCCATCGGTCGGCGACCACCAGGTCCGACACGAGATCCCGGGTCGGGACGTGCGCGATGCCGGGGCCCAGTTCGGCGATGACGGCGGCGTCGACGCACCCGGGCGCGTACGGGCCACGGGCGACCCGGCGGGACTCGACGTCGGCGATGGTGAAGGGAGTCGTGTAGCGGTCCGCCGCGGGGACCAGTCGAGGGCCGGGGGCCGCGGTGATGGTGAGACCGAGTTCGGCGGAGACGATGAGGCACGTCTCGACGAACGCGCCGATGCCGAGGGCCAGGTCGCGCCCGGTCGGGTCGGAGTCGGGCAGGCTGCGGGCAGGATCGATGCCGATGGTGATCTCGTCCGGGTGGTACTCCGGTCGCCAGGGTTGCGTGTTGTGCGCGCTCGGCGCCCGGCGGCAGATCGCCTCGTTGGCCCGCAACCGCTCGACCCAGTTCACGCGACCGCCGCCTTCTCGTAGAAGGTGTACCCGTGCAGTGGCCGGCCGCCGGCCCGCCGGTACTGGGCGGCCGAGGCGATGTTCGTCCGTTCGACGAAGGTGCTGCGCAGCGTGCGGTAGCCGAAGCTGGCGAGGTTGCGGTGCAGCTCCCGGGACAGCAGCGTCAGGTACCCCTTGCCCTGCTCGTCGGGCACGGTGCCCTTGATGATGAGGACGGCGTCGCTGCGGTAGCGGCGGCGGGTGGCGAGCAGCCGGAGCTGGTTGGGTATACCGAGCCGGCCACCGACGCGCATGAGGTATTCGGAGATGTCCGGCACGGTGACGACGAACGCGACCGGCCTGCCGGCCTTCTCCAGCCAGAGGAGCAGCGCCTCGTCCAGCAGGAACGCGAGACCGTCGGTCTGCTCCGCCAACTGCTCGGCGGAGATGTCGGTGTAGTAGCCGAGTTGCGCGAAGCTCGCGTTGAGCATTCGCCGCAGGATCGGCAGTTGGCCGCGTAGACGCCACCGGGAGCCGTGCCGGACGACGAGCTGTTCGGCGGCGATCCGGGCGTCGTCGAAGACGAAACCGTGGTCCTGGTCCGCGACGGCCGTGCCGTGGAGGTCGACCAGCCAGGTGTCGGCCTCGAAGCGACGGTGGAAGCCGTGCCGTTCGTACATGTGCGGGTAGTAGGCGGGGTTCCACGCGGAGTCCACGAAGCCGCGGTCGGCGAAGCCCGAGGTGATCACGCCGCCAGTCTGGTTGGGCAGCAGTGCCACCGGTCCGAACAGTGGCCGACCGTCGGCCCTGGTCTCGAGCGCGTCCATGATGGCGGCGAAGACGTCGTCGTCCTCGACGAACTCGGTGTGCCCGAACAGCTGTCGGGGGCCCACCTTGGCGTCGAAGGCGGCACTGCGGTGCATGCTGGTGCGCCCCACGACCACACCATGGCGGTCGCGGACCAGGAACAGGTCGGCGGTGCGGCGGTGGGCCGCGATGACCGACGACAGCAGGGGTACGTACCGGTCGCTCGGGTGCAGCTGCAGCGGGAAGTCGACGAAAGCCCGCAGGTCGGCCCGGGATCGCACCGGATCCAGTCTCATCCGCGGTGCACCGGTGGGCCGGCCGTCTCGGTGGAGAGCGGGGTGAAGGTCGGTATGTGCGCCATGCCGTCCGACTCGGCGCGCCAGATGCCGTTGCTGTAGCCCTCGGGCTCGGCGTTGTACAGGCGGATGTAGCCACCGGTCGCGTTCGTGGTGCCGTGATCGGTCACCCAGCACATGAGGTCGCGGTGGTGGCGGCTGCGGGCGAACGTCAGCAGTGCGTCGCGGTCGCTGAAGAAGGCGATGGTGCCGAGCGTGAAGGGAAACTGGTAATACACGGTGTGCCAGCGGTACCCCTTCATCCGTCTCATCTGCCGGACCATCCGGAACCAGGTCCGGGTGAGGGTGAAGATCGAGCGCGGCCCCCGATAGCGGGTGGCCCCGACGAACATGGCGGTCGCCTGGCCCACCGGGGGAGCCGCGGAGAAGTCGGTGGTCCTCACGCCGGCACGCCCCTCACCAGGTAGACGTTCTTGATCGTGGAGCCTGCGCCGGCGAACGGGCCGGTGCCGTACTCGTGGATCTCCACCCGCAGGTCGGCTGCGGACGGGTCCTCGGCGAGGGACTCGGCGAAGTCCCGACTGACCTCGGCGAGGTGACGCAGCACCCCGGCACGGCAGGTGTGGGCGAGGGCTCGCCGTTCGTCGGGGCTGAGCGCCACGCCGTCGCGAAGTTGCAGGTTGACCACCGGTCGGCTCTCCAGGTCGGCCTGCTCGACCACCTGGAGGCAGAAACTCTGCAGCAGGTGCGCCTGGGGGTTGTTGGTGTAGAGGCCGTACTCGACGTCCTGCGGATAGATGTTGGCGCCCATGTAGGAGATCGTGCTGTCCTTCCGGCCGTACAGGAAAAGCAGCGGCAGCCGCATCCGGTCGACCTGCCAGGCGCGGTCCGCGGCGGGGTCGGTGATCGCGGCCACGACATCGGGGTACGAGATCAACCGGCCCTCGTCGCCGATGTTGTAGCGGACCCGGGGATTGAGCACCGCCGTCGAGTTGATGGTGCAGAGCACCTCGTTGTCCGCAGTGGTCTCCAGGTAGGTCTCCAGCGGGTTGTACTGGAAGATCATCGGCAGGCGGTGCTCGTCGGCGCCGAGCAGGGCGGCCCGCAGTGCGGCGTCGGTCCGCAGTCGTCGACGCACCCAGACGCTGAAGTCGCTCTCCCCGGCGATGCCGATGGTGAGGTCGCTGGCCCCATAGCCGGAGCGCACCTTCAGGAAACGTTCCTGGAGGTAGTCGCGCAGCGCCTCGGTCATCCCCTCGCCGCCGACGAGACCGCTGATGCGGTAGTCGGCCCACGGGAAGTCCTCGGCGTCGAGCTTGTCGCGCAGGTGCTTGAGGAACGGCGGGTACGCGGTCACGATGTAGTCGAAGCCGGGCCCGAAGTAGCGCAGGGTGTCCGCGATCTTCTGGAGGTCGGGCCCGGTGTTCTTCACCATCGCGATGGTGGACATGGCGATGCCGGTGTTGGTGCCGGTGGCCCAGGCGCCCATCGAGTATGCGTTGATGACGAACCGCCGCTTCGACGGGAACACCATTGTCGCGTAGCCGGCCAGGTTCTTGTGCACCGATCGCAGCTCACGGCGGCTGCGGATCCAGTTGAACGGTTGCCCGGACGAGCCCGACGACTCGTCGACCACGCTGCCGGCGATCTCGATCTCACCGTGCCGGCAACGCTGCGCCTCCGAGTACGCCTGCACGTACGACCGCTTGTCGGTCGGGGGGTACGACGACAGGTCGAACCACCGGAACCGCCAGTTGCCACGGCGCAGGAAGTCGCCGTACGCGGGGACGTCGATCGCGGCGAACTGGCACGTCATCCAGGCGTGCAGTCGGGCGAAGTGACCCATGTACGGGCGGTATTGACGTGCCGTGAGCCGCCACACCGCCGGATGGATCCGGTAGAGCGTGTAGAGCCAGGTCAGAGCGAAGCTCGAGGATCGCAGCGTCCACCGGCGCAGGAATGTGACCACGCGGCAACGCTATCGAGCCGCCGGGGCAGGCGCCTGACGGCGGGTACTCAGGCGTCGTTGAGTACGTTGTGGACTCTTCGTCAGACGGTCGTCGAGTCGCCGGGACGCAGGTCGACGAGCAGATTCCGCACGCCGGCCTCCTCGAAGGCCCGTACGACGTCGTCGGCATCCTGGGTGTAGTGCCCCCAGCCGTCCTGGTGAACAGGGATCACCGCCCGGGCGCCGAGCAGGGCCGCCGCTCGGGCCGCCAGGTCAGCCGTCAAGGTGAGGAACCCGTCTCCGCGTACGGCGATCCGGGCCGCGCCGAGATTGAGGAATGCGATCTCGATCGCCGGAAACTGCTCCGCGACGACGGCCACGACGTCGAGGGAGGCGTTGTCACCGCTGACGTAGACCGTTGGCCAGTCGGTCGCCTCCAGCACGAAGCCGACCACGGGGCCGTTGTGCACGCCGATCTCCGGCGTTCCGTGCAGCGCCGGAACCGCTGTGACGCGGATGTCGCCGGCCTCGGCGTGCGCGAACGGCCGGAGGCCGACCGCACCGGGGCCGAGATTCGGTGCCCCAGCGGCGGTGGTGAACACCCGTGGGGCCCGGCGGGCGAACTCCCGCCCGGAGATGTCCAGGTTGTCGATGTGGTGCTCGTGCGACACGAGCACCACGTCGACCTGGCCGAGGTCCTCGGGCGCTGCGCTCGGGCCGGTGAGCTTGATCGCCGTCACGGGGCCGTTCTGGTACGTCCGCGGATCGTCGAAGGTCGGGTCCAACACGACGCGCGAGCCCGCGTAGTCGAACACCGCCGTCGGGCCGCCGAGGGAGCGTACGGTCAGCTTGTTCATGGTTTTTCTCCCTGGTCTTGCCGTGGTGCCGGCGGTTGTCACCGCAGCGGTATGTCGGTGTCGTCGCCTGCGGGCCTCCGCCCGTGGATGCGGCGCTCCTCGGCGGAGATGGGGACGTCGTTGATGCTGGCCTCCCGGCGGGCCATGTAGCCGCGCTCGTCGAACTCCCACTGTTCGTTGCCGTAGCTGCGCCACCATTGGCCGGCGGCGTCGTGCCACTCGTACTGGAACCGCACGGCGATACGGTTTTCGTGGAACGCCCACAGTTGTTTACGGAGCACGTAGTCGAGTTCGCGTTCCCACTTGTCGGTCAGGAACGCTTCGATCTCGTGGCGGCCGGTGAGGAAGGTCGACCGGTTGCGCCAGATGCTGTCGGGTGTGTAGGCGGCGGCCACGCGCTGCGGGTCGCGGGTGTTCCAGGCGTCTTCGGCGGCCTGCACCTTGATTCGTGCGGTTTCGGCGTCGAACGGCGGCAACGGGTGCCGCGGCGGCGCGTTCGGGTCGGGGGCGTCAGTGCTCATGGCTGTCCCTGTCTCGCTGATCGTCGGGTAGGGCGTGGCCGTGCAGTTGTGCGCGTAGGGCGTGGTTGTCCGCGCGCAGGCGTGTCAGTTCGTCGCGTATCGGCGCGAGCGCGTCCGCGAGTTCCGCCTCACTGAAGCGGGGCGTGATGTGTTGCGGGCAGTTCCAGTCGTAGCCGTGCACGTCGACGGTGATCAGCCGTTCCACCTTGCCCGTCTGGCCGGGCACGTTCAGCCTCTCCAGCAGGCCCTCGGATGCCCGGTCCCGGACGTCGGTAACGCGGGCCGTGCCGATGATCTTGAGTCGCTGCTGGTGGGCGTAGTCCATGAGCAGCAGCGACACCCGCGGCGAGGTGCCGAGGTTGCCGACGGACAGGTACTGCCGGTTGCCGCGCAGATCGGCCCAGCCGAGCACGCTGTGCCCGTCGGTGGGGTCGAGAACGCGCAGGAAGCCGGGCGGCCCACCGCGGTGCTGCAGATACGGCCAGCCGTTCTCGCCGACGGTGGCGAGGTAGAAGTTGTCGCGTTCGGCGATGAAGGCGGTCTCGTCGGCGCCGAGCATCGCGTCCGTGTCCCAGCCGGCGACCATGCGCGCGATGGCGGGGCGGCTGCCGTAGCGCTGTTGCGCGGCGACCACCGAGGCGCTGGTCAGTTCCTGTAGGTAGCGATGTGGCATGGCGGACGCCCTCCGAACTCGGGTCTAACCCCCTTGGCTTAGTTAGCCGGTTAGAAGGTACGCCGCCCTGCCTAACCTGTCAAACGGCGAACGGTGGTAAGGTTGGCGCCATGACACGTCGGCCGCTGGTGGGCGAGCCCCTCGCACTGGACCTGGTCAACACCCAGTGGGTCGAGCGGGGCCGCATGGTCGACCTGTTCGACGAACCCGACGGGCTGCGAGACTGGCTCGCCGAGCACCGACTGCCGGGGGAGCCCGCGTCGGTGGAGATGCCGCTGCGCGAGGCGCGCGCGGCGCTGCGTCGCGTCCTGGAGCAGCCCGGCGAGGACGCCGAACGGGCGGTCAACGCGATCCTCGCCCGTGGCGCCTCGCGCTACACGCTCCGGCAGGGGGCCGTGCAGGAGCACCATGACGTGGACACCGAATGGCTTCCGTCGTGGCAGGCGGCCGTCAACTACCTGGAGTTGCTTCGCCAGCAACCCAGCCGCATCCGTGCCTGCGGCAACTCCGCCTGCATCCTGCACTTCTACGACACGTCGCGAAACGGCACCCGACGCTGGTGCTCAATGGACGGTTGCGGCTCTCGCGCCAAAGCGGCCCGGCACTACCAACGGCATCGCGTCACCTGAGCACGCGGGGCGTCGGTGGCTCTCGTCGGCTGCGCTCTCGTCGGCGGCCAGGGACTGGTCAGATCGGGAAGCGACCGCGGCGCCACTGCCAGTGCCGGCCGGCCTTCAGGTGATCGACGATCGCGCGCTGGAGCACACTGCCGCGTGGCAGCTCGTCGAGCGGCGTGGTGAGGCTGCGGAACGCGAACCGCAGCACCTCCACGTCGGCGTCGGGCCCCTCCTGCTCGTCGTAGGGCTCCAGCTCGAACCTCCGCTGGAACCGGACGATGTTGGAGTCCTCGGGCAGGTATTCCCGCAGCTGCGGGTCGAGCAGCCAGGAGCCGCAGGCGAAAGCCGTGTAGTGCTCGTCAGGAAAGTGGCGCGGGAAGAACGCGCGGGCCTCGTCGAGCGACGCCGCGACCGCCTCCGGGGTCAGCGGTCCCGACTCGGGGATGTGCAGGTCGATGGCGCTGACACCGCGCTGGTGCTGCAACCGCCCCAGCTCGAACAGGCCACCGCGCGCGTGCAGGGTCAGCCAGCTCTGCATCACCGGCCAGCCCTCGCCGCGCATCCGCCGGTCGACAGCGAGGTTGCGGCCCAGGTCCGCCAGGGTCACCCAGGACACGGCGTCGGCGATGCCGTGATCGCGGTGGTACGCCGTGACGACGTCGACCAGGGCCAGGTACGCGTACACGTAGAGATGCCGCCACGCCGGGCCCCGCTCGCGCGGCAACTCCGGCCCCGGCGACAGCCAGCCGTAGCCGCCGAGGTCGGCGCGGACCAGGGCGATCGACCGGTCCAGCAGCCAGCGCAGCTCCGGGGTCCAGTGTGGTGAGTCGGGGTCGGGCCAGCCGGCCATGATCTCGGTGGTGTCGTCCGGTCGCACCGCGAGCCGGCCGAGGATCGCGCGCGCGTCGGCCTTGTCGGGCAGCGGCGCCGACGGCCGGTCACCGGCGAGTTGGTGCACGCGTTCGACGTCCTCGACGGGCACCCCGAGTCGGGCGGCGGTCTCGTCCAGCTCCACGGCGGCGATTCTAACGGTCGCCGGGGCCGTCCTCGTGCCGCTGTTTCGTCAGCTGGTTGTGTTCGTCAGGCGGTCGTCGTCGACCGAGCCGTCAGTGCTCGCGGGTGATGGAGGTGTGTAGCCCAGTTCGGACGAGATCTGGTCCGCGGTCCTCAGCAGGAGCGGAAGGGCGCTCTTCAACTGGTCGAGGCTCGCGATGACCTCGATCGCCGTCATCGAGGCGGCGGCGATGACCTGCCCTCGTGAATCCCTGACCGGTGCGGCGACACACATCACGTACGCGTCGTGTTCGCCGTTGTCCGTGGCCCAGCCCTGCTCCCGGATGCGGGCCAACTCGGTCGCGAGCGACTCGGGGTCGGCGAAGGTGGTGTCGGTGAACCGCTCGAAGACGACGGGGGACAGGAGGCGGTCGCGCTCGTCCTGGGGTAGGTAGGCCAGGATCGTCTTGCCGACGGCGCTCGCGTAGATCGACACCGCGCGGCCGACCCGGGACGGCAGCTTGACGGCGTCGAACGCCGGGCTGTCCACCTTGTCGATGTAGATGATCTCGTCACCGGTCAGTTGCGCCAGGTGCACGGTGTGGCTGGTCTGGCGTTGCAACGCACGCAGGTGTGCGGCGGCGAACTGGCGTAGGTCCATCGAGCCGAGCGCGAGCTCGGACAGCTCGATCACGCCACTGCCGAGCACATAGGTGCCCGCGCCGGTCCGGCGCACGAAGCGCGCGGACTCCAGTGTCTGGAGGATGCGCAGGGCCGTGGACTTGTGGACGCCGAGCACGTCCGCCGCCTCCGTGAGCGACAGCGGGTGCTCCGCCGACCGACGGACGAGGTCGATCGCACGGCGAATCGATTGCGCCAAGGCCCTGTCTCCCTCCGCGCGGCGGAGCATCACCGCCACTGCGATTGCATAATACGCAATGAGGGTAATGCTATGCGCAACCAGCGCTTGACAGCGTTGCACATGGCGCTACGATCGTTGCAATTTCATACGCCTGACGCTGACTCGTATCCACTCCGGATGTACCAGGACGCCGTCTGTGACATCCGCCCCGGGGCGAGCAATCCTTCTTCGACCTGGGGAGCGGCTCATGACGGTGCCACGGCCCCGGCGCACGACCCCGGGCGCGGGCTGGGCCGGTACCGCCGTCGAGGCGCTGCCGGACGACGCCGACGACAGCGTCCTCGTCGGCCGGATCTGGGACCCGTCCGTCGACGGACCCTCGCCCGTGACCGTCCGAAACGGCGATGTCTTCGACATCAGCCGGCGGTTCCCGACCGTCCGGGACATCTGCGAGCTTCCCGACCCCGCCGCGACGGTGGCCGGGCTCGACGGGCCGCGGGTGGGCGACCTCGGGGAGATACTGGCCAACACCGAGGCCGAGACCCGCGACCCTACGCGGCCCTGGCTGCTCGCCCCGGTCGACCTTCAGGTGCTCAAGGCCGCCGGCGTGACCTTTCCCGTCTCGATGATCGAACGCGTCATCGAGGAACGGGCCCGGGGAGACCTGGCGCTCGCGGGGGACATCCGACGCCGAATGCTCGCCGACGTCGGTGTCGACCTGCACAGCCTGGCTCCGGGCTCGGCGGAGGCGGAGCGGCTCAAGGATCTGCTGGTGGCCGAGGGCATGTGGAGTCAGTACCTGGAGGTGGGGATCGGCCCGGACGCCGAGATCTTCACCAAGGGTCAGATCCTGTCCGCCGTCGGCACCGCCGTTCCGGTCGGCGTGCTGGCCACGTCGACCTGGAACAACCCGGAGCCCGAGGTCACGCTCATCGTCCAGTCCAGTGGCCGGATCGTCGGCGCCACCCTCGGCAACGACGTGAACCTGCGGGATGTGGAGGGCCGGTCGGCGCTGTTGCTTCCGCTGGCGAAGGACAACAACGCCTCGTGTGCCCTCGGCCCCCTGATCCGGCTCTTCGACGACCGGTTCGGCATGGATCGGGTCCGCGAACTCGAGGTCAGCCTGGAGGTCCGCGGGTTGGACGGCTTCCTCCTGGAGGCGGTGTCCGAGATGACCCGGATGTCGCGGGACCCGGAGGACCTCGTGCGGCAGTTGATCGGCCCGCACCACAGCTATCCCGACGGTGCCGCCCTGATGCTGGGCACGATGTTCGCGCCCATCCAGGACCGCGACCGCGCAGGCGAGGGCTTCACCCACAAGGTCGACGACGTCGTACGGATCAGCTGCCCGGCACTCGGCACCCTGGTCAACCGGGTGTGGCACGCGGAGGAGTGCGAGCCCTGGCACTTCGGCGTCCGCGATCTGATGGGCAATCTGGGGAGGAGAGGGCTGCTGTGAACGTGGTCAACACTGTCGATCCGCGCGACGGTCGGCGTCGCGCGACCGATCTCAACGAGACGGACGAGTCTCGGCTGGAGGTTGTCGCCGGCCAGGCGTCCCGTGCCGCGCAGTGGCTCTCCGCCCTGGGCAGAATCGGCAGGGCGGAGATGCTGGACCGCGTCGCCGAGTCCCTGGAGTCGCGTCGCGCGGACCTGGTCGCCGTCGCGGAGGCGGAGACCGGCTTGAGTCAGGCGCGGCTCGAAACGGAGCTCACCCGGTCGGCTCTCCAGTTCCGGATGTTCGGCGACGTCCTGCGCGACGGCGGGTACGTCGAGGCGGCCATCGACCACGCCGCCGACACCCCCATCGGGCCCGGCCCCGACCTGCGGCGGATGCTCGTGCCCCTCGGGCCGGTCGCCGTCTTCGGAGCCAGCAACTTCCCCTTCGCCTTCTCGGTCGCCGGAGGCGACACCGCCTCCGCGCTCGCCGCGGGTTGTCCCACGGTCCTGAAGGCCCACCCGTCGCACCCGCTGACGTCGCACGCCTCCGCCGACGCGATCGGGTCGGCCATTCGCGACCTGGGCGGGCCCGACGGCGTGATCACCACCGTGTACGGGGAGCAGTCCGGCCGGTCGCTGGTGCGCCACCCCGCGATCCGCGCGGTCGCGTTGACGGGCTCCGTCGGCGCCGCCCGGGCCATCCAGGCGGCCATCGACGAACGACCCGACCCGATTCCCCTCTACGCCGAGCTGAGCAGCGTCAACCCGATCGTCGTCCTGCCGGGCGCGGCCGCCGACCGGGCAGACGCGATCGCCGAAGGGCTGTTCGCCTCCTTCACGGCCTCGGGTGGTCAGCTGTGCACCAAGCCTGGTCTGGCGTTCATCCCGGCGGATCCGGGCGGTGAGCACCTGGTCGACAGGCTGCGGGGGAGGGTCGCCTCGGCGGGCGGCACGGTCCTGTTGAACGAGCGCATCCGGGACGCCTATGAGAGCGGCGCGACGGCTTTCGAGCAGGCCGGTGCGCGTGTCTCGGCCCGGCCCCAGGTCGAGACACGCGAGGGCTTCACCGTCGCGCCGACCCTGCTGGAGGTCGACCTGCCGGGACTCACCGCCGAGATCGCCGGCGAGTGCTTCGGACCGCTCATGGTCGTGGTCCGGTATCGCGACGTCGCCGAACTCGACGCCGTGCTGGCGACCGTCCCGCCGTCACTGACCGGTTCCGTCCATCGTGGACACGACGATGACGCAGATGCCGTGCGCGGGCTGGTCGACGTGCTCGCCGCCCGCTCGGGTCGGATCGTCTTCGACGGCTATCCCACCGGTGTCCGCGTGTCGTGGGCTCAGCACCACGGCGGGCCCTGGCCGTCGACCAACGCCGTGCACACCTCGGTGGGCGCCACGTCGATCCGACGGTTCCTCCGTCCGCTGGCGTGGCAGGACGCCCCGGAGTGGATCCTCCCCGACGAGCTTCGGGACGCGTACACCGCCATTCCGCGCCGAGTCGACGGGAAATTGGAACCGAAGGGGGAGTAGCCGCGCCGTCGGTCGCTCCCGCACGTGCCCCTGGTCCCGATGTCACCAGCCAGACCCGCCGGCTCGCAGACGCCGGGCGGGACGACGACAGGAAGGTGTGCCGATGTCGACGACGAATCCACCGCTGCGCAGCGGGCAGTGGTTCGGTGCGGAGGGCCGCAACGGGTTCATCCACCGGTCCTGGATGCGCAACCAGGGGTTCGCGGACGACGTCTTCGACGGTCGTCCGGTGATCGGCATCGCCACCACCTGGTCGGAGCTGACACCCTGCAACGCCCACCTGCGGGACCTGGCCGAATCGGTGAAGCGGGGCGTGTGGGAGAGCGGCGGCCTGCCCCTGGAGTTCCCCGCGATGAGCCTGGGCGAGCCCCTGATGCGACCCACCACCATGCTCTACCGCAACCTGCTGGCGATGGAGTTGGAGGAGTCGGTCCGGGCCAACCCGCTCGACGGGGTCGTCCTGCTCTCCGGCTGCGACAAGACCACGCCCGGTCTGCTGATGGGGGCGGCGAGCGTCGACCTGCCGACTCTGATGATGACCGGCGGCCCGATGCTCAACGGCAAGTTCCGCGGCCAGGACATCGGCTCGGGCACCGTCGTCTGGCGCTTCACCGAGGAGATGCGGGCGGGCCGGATGAGCGCGGCCGACTGCGCCGAGGCGGAGGTCGGCATGTCCCGCAGCCGGGGCCACTGCATGACCATGGGGACCGCCTCCACGATGGCCTGCGTGACCGAGGCTTTGGGCGTGCAACTCCCGGGGGCCGCCGCCGTGCCGGCTGTCGACTCCCGCAGGTACGCGCTCGCACACGCCGCCGGCCGCCGGATCGTCGCCATGGTCCAACAGGACCAACGGTTGTCCACGGTGCTCACCCGCCAGGCGTTCGAGAACGCCATCCGGGTCAACGCCGCGATCGGCGGTTCCACCAATGCCGTCGTACACCTGCTCGCCATCGCCGGACGCCTCGGCGTCCCCCTGTCCCTGGAGGACTTCGACACCCTCACCGCCGACGTGCCGATGCTCGTCAACCTCATGCCGTCCGGGGCGTACCTCATGGAGGACTTCGCCTACGCGGGCGGCGTTCCGGCGGTGATGGCGGAGATCGCCCCGCTGCTGAACATGGACCACGTCACCGTCAGCGGCAGGAGCGTGGCCGACAACATCACCGGCGCCCAGTGCTGGAACCGGGAGGTCATCGGCACCCTGGCCGAGCCGTTCCAGCCCGCCGGCTCCGGCACCGTGGTGCTGCGCGGCTCGCTCGCGCCGTCCGGGGCGGTGCTGAAGGTGTCCGCCGCCTCCGCCCAGCTCCTCACGCACACCGGTCCCGCGCTCGTCTTCGACCGGATCGAGGACTATGTCGTCGCCGCCGACGACCCGGACCTGGACGTCACCCCCGACACGGTGCTCGTGGTCCGCAACGCAGGGCCGCGCGGCTACCCCGGTTTCCCGGAGGTGGGCAACGTGCCGATGCCACGACGGCTGCTCGCGGCCGGCATCACGGACATGGTGCGGATCTCCGACGCCCGCATGAGCGGCACTGGCTACGGCACCTGCATCCTGCACGTGGCCCCGGAGGCGGCCGTGGGCGGCCCGCTCGCGCTGGTGCGCACCGGCGACCTGATCCGCGTCGACGTCCCGTCGCGGAGCCTGGAACTCCTGGTCGACGACACCGAGCTTGTCCAGCGCCGGGCCGCGTGGCGGCCGCCGCCGCCGGTGGCCGACCGGGGATGGGTACGGCTGTACAGCGAGCACGTCCTGCAGGCCGACCAGGGCGCGGACCTGGACTTCCTCGTCGGCGGCAGCGGCAGTGCCGTGCCCCGTCACTCGCACTGAGGTGTGGACGCGGTGGGGGTCAGGCGGTCCGCCCGCCCCCCACCGATCGATCCGAATCCGGGCTCAGCCCAGGTACTTCTCCCACGGGCCGGTGATGGCCAGGGTGAGGCCGGGGTCCTGCATGTTGACGAAGAGCACCCTGCCGTCGGCGGTGAAGGTCGGCCCGCAGAACTCCGAGTCGTTGAGCTGGTTGCGGGCGATCGCGTAGGTCGGGCCGCCCGGGACCGCGCTGAGCACGTGGGACGTGCCCTTGCCGTCCTCGGCGAGGACGAGACTTCCCCACGGGGTGACGGTCACGTTGTCCGGGCCGTCGAAGGTGATGTCGTTGTACCTGACCGGCGTCCCCTCCTCGGAGGCGCTCTGGTGCGGGAAGTACGTCACCAGCTGGATGGTCTGGGCCTTGTAGTCGTAGAACCAGACCATGCCGTCGTGCGGTGCCGCGTCCGCCGGCAGGTCACCCTCGTCCCAGGCGTACGAGTTGACCACGTACACGCCCTCGTCGGTGCCCCACACACCCTCGAACTTGCGTCCGCGGGTGACCTGGCCATCGGTGAACTGCTCGCGTACGGACCTGTCCCGCGCGTCGCGGTCCGGCACCTCGATCCACCGGACGGGGAAGGGGCGACCCAGCTGCGCGGAGGTCAGGTAGGCGACGTCCGGCAGCACCGAACCGTCGTCCATGATGATCTGCATCGCGGCGAGGACGCCGGCGTTGGGCGCGAGCCGGGTGAGCACGCCGGGACCGACCTTGACGCCGCGCGGCGCCGACCAGCGGTAGAAGAGGCCGTTGGGCCCGTCGGCGTCTTCGGACAGGTAGATGTGGGTGCGGTCCTTGTCGACCGCCAGGGCCTCGTGGGAGTAGCGACCCAGGCACTTGATCGGCCTCGGGTCGGCGCTGCCGTCGGCCCAGACCTCGAAGACGTAGCCGTGGTCCTTCTGGTAGACGCCGGACCGGCCGCCCTCTTCCCACGCGTCGCCGGCCCGGTCCTCGGTCTCCTCGCAGGTGAGCCAGGTCCCCCAGGGGGTGGGCCCGCCGGCGCAGTTGGAGATGGTGCCGGAGAGGGCGACGAACTCACCCAGGTTGCGGCCCGCACGGTCGGTCCTGATCACGGTGCATCCGCCGGCGTCGACGGCGCCCGGGTCGTACACCGTTCCCTTGACGTGCGGCACGCCGAACTCCGCGCCGGGGTCGATCTCGTGGTTCTGAATCAGGGCGTAGCGGCCGTTGCCGGCGTCGTAGACGGCCATGCCGTCGTGGTCGGCCGGGGTCATGCCCTGGCCACGGTCGAGCCGGGTCACGCCGGTCCGGGTGACCACTGTGTAGCTGAAGCCCTCGGGCAGGGCCAGGATTCCCTTCGGGTCGTCCACGAGCGGCGGGAAGGGCACGTGACCGGACTTGACCGGCGGGTGTGGCCGGCCCGGGCTGGCCTGGGCCAGCGACGGCAGGCCGCCGGCGACGGCAAGGCCAACGCCGGCGGCGGCGCTGCCAGCGAGGAAGGTACGACGAGAAGAAGGCACGGCGATCAGCTCCTGGTCAGGACAAGTGCGACGACTGGCAGCCAACTCCTGCGGGCGGACACCGAAACGTCGCCGACGGGATCGCTCGGTGACATCGGGGTGAAGAATCGGGGCCGCTGCCCTCAGGGGGCCGAGGTTCGCCGTCGACGGCGGTACGCGGCGGCCTTGGCGCGATCTCCGCAGCCGCGCATGCCGCACCAGCGTCGCCGCGAGCCTCGCGACCGGTCGACGAACGCTCGGGTGCAGTGCTCGTCGGCGCACCACCGGAGGGCGTGACGGTCGTCGCTGGCGTGCAACTCCAGGCAGTCGCGCGCGAGGACCGTCAGGACGGCGTCGGTGTCGCCCGTCCGGTGCACCCCGTCGACGTCCAGGCGCAGCTCGGGTAGCGGTCCAGCCGCGGCATCATTGACCAGCTCGCGATCGGCCGGGGCCGCGTCGGTGCCGTCGATCAGGGCTCGGACCAGGCGGAACATCGCCTCGCGGAGATCCTTGGCTTGCCGCAGAGCCGCATCGTCCACATGAGGGGGTTGCTCGACGACGCCAGCCTGAACGGCCCAGTCCGCGAAATCCTGCGGGGTCGTCAGCTGCTCGATGTCGGTGTGGCCGCGCTCGGCGAGCGTGGGAAGGAAGTCCAGTACCGGCCGGTCGGCAATGAACTCGAATCTCACGTCACCATCTTGACCGGTGACGCGACGCGATGCAAGAGTGATCCGATGGGATCACCGGTCCAACAGGTGACGGCAACCGATCCCGGCACCCGCCGGCACGGCGCACGGCTGGCCCACTACCTGGCCGCAGCGCTACTGGCGCGCACCGCCGACGAGGGCGCACGGGTGGCACTGGTGCTCCTCGCCCTGGACCGGGCGGACAGCGCCGCCGTCGGCGGAACGCTGGTCGCGACCCTGCTGATTCCACACGTGGTGGCCGCGCCCCTGGTCGGTGCGCTGGTGGACCGGTCGCGACGGCCGGCGGCCGTGCTCGCCGGAGCGATCACCGTCTTCGCCGGGGCCCTCGCGGCGCCGGTCGCCCTGCTCGGTCACGCGCCGCTGTGGCAGACCTACCTCGTCCTCGTGGTGGCGGGGTGCTGCGGACCGGCGGTGACCGGCGGGCTGACCAGCCGGTTGGGCGAGCTGGCGGGACCCGGGCACGAGGCTCGTGCCTTCGCGCTGGACTCGCTGTTCTACAACGTCGCCGGCATGGCCGGGCCGGCGGCGGTCGGGCTGGTCGCGGCGGCAGCCGGCCCGAGCACCGCCATCCTCGCGCTCGCGATCACCGCCGGACTCGGCGCACTCGGCGTCGCCTCCCTGCATCTGCCCACCTCCGACACCGTGGCGGCGCGGACACGAACGGCTGGCCTGTTCCACGGCACCCGCGCGGTCGCACGCGATCCGGCCCTGCGAGTGCTCACCCTCGCGACCAGCTTCGGTCAACTGGGCCTGGGCGGTCTCGCCGTGGTCGCCACCACCCTGGCTGCCGCCGCGCACGAACCCACGCGCGCTGGCCTGCTGCTCGGCGTGATCGCCGCAGGTGCGTTCGTGGGCTCCCTGCTCTGGGCCTGGAGGCCGATGCCGGCCTCCCGCGCGCCGGTTGTGACGGTCTGGGCCATGGCCGCGGTCGGCGTACCCCTCGCGCTGGCGGCCGCCGTGCACTCCCTACCGCTGACCGCAGCGTTGTTTGCGCTGTCCGGGCTCTTCACCGGGCCGTGCGCCGCAGCGCTGTTCCTGGCCCGGAACCAGTTGGCCACCGAGACGACCCGTACGCAGGTCTTCACCATCGGCGCCGGACTGAAGGTGGCGGCTTCCGCGATCGGTGCCGGTCTCCTGGGTCTCGCCTCCCACCTGCCGGTGAGCGCCCAACTGCTGCTGGTCGCCGCCTTTCCGATTGTCGCGGGGACAGCGGGCGGCGTACTGCTCCGCCGTCGGTAGCGGAAGGTGCCGCCTGGCAGGGCTGGTGGCACGGGCCCGACCCGGTGGAGTTGCCGTCCGCCTCGGTTCGCTGCTCGGCCGGAAATGGGGTTCGGTCGGGCTGGTCGGCTGGGGCAGGATGTCGCCATGATCGGGAGCAGACGCGTCACCGGGGATCGCCCGCCTTCGCCGGTGGGACAGGACGGCCTGCCCGGGTCGGTGCGGGTCGCGGTCGACGAGGCTCGCACCGGCCGGTGGGAGGCACTGAACCGTCTGGTCGAGGTGCTGCTGGCTGTCGATGCCGTAGGCGACGAGGAGGCGGCGTAGTCGGCCGTGGCGCTGGTGGCCGGAATGCCGGAGCTGCTGGTGCGGCTTGACGAGCACGCGCGGTCGGCGCCGTGGCGCGGTGGGTGCCAGGAGCCCGCGCTGAGGCGGGTCTCGGCACGACTCTCCGGCGATGCTCCCGGTCCGGTGGCGACGGTGTTGGCGAGCATGCATGGCGACGGGCGGATCCGGGAGCGTGCGGTCGCGACGATGACCGGTCGCCCGCGCGCGGAGGCCATGCCGTTCCTGGTGCTGCGTACCGCGGACTGGGTCAAGCCGGTCCGGGATCAGGCCCGGGCCGGGCTCGCGGTGCTGCTCGCCGACGACCCGGCGGTCCACCTGCCGGCGGTCCTGCCGGTGGTGCTCCGTCTTGAGGCGCGCCTGCGTGCCGGCTTCGCGGTCGCCCAGGTGCGGGCGGCGGTGTTCGCGGCGACGGAGCAGGTGTGGCGAGGCCTGCTCGATTCGGGCGGTCGCCGGCAGCGCCGGTTCGTCTTCGACATCGTCCTGGCGCAGGGCAGCCTGCGCCTCCCCGATCTCGTGGCCCTTGCCGAGTCGGATCCGGATGTGCGGGTTCGGGCGCGGGCGGCGGAGGCGGCGTGCCGTGAGGCGGTGTGGACCCGCCGGCTCGACGCCCTGAAGCGTCTGGCTCGATCGGCTCGGGCCGAGGTGCGGGCGGTGGCATTGACCGGGCTGGTCCGCGCGGGGCAGGACGCCGAGGTCGCCGCGTGCCTCGACGATGACGCGCCGCTGGTACGGGCGGTGGCCCGGGACGCCGCCCGCCGCCTCGGTACCGACGCGCGGGAGCACTACCGGAGCGCCGTCGGCACCGGTGAGCCGGCTTCGGGGGCGATCGCCGGGCTCGCCGAGATCGGCTCCGTCGCGGACGCCCCGTTGCTGCAACGGCTGCTGGGTCATGAGCAGGCAAGGCTGCGCGCTCAGGCGGTACGGGGTCTGCGGCTGCTGGACGCGGTCGGGGTGGGGGAGATGGCGGCGTTGCTGCGGGACCCGTCACCGGCGGTGGTGCGGGAGGTCACCGCGGCCCTACGCCCGGTCGCCGGCGCTCTGCCGCCGGCCCTGGCGTGGGAACTGCTGCGGGCCGGTCGGGTGGAGTTGCGCCGGGCCGGTTACCGGCTCCTGCGCGGCCGGGGTGTCGGCGTCGAGTTGCGCGCCGCTCTGATCCTGGCCGTCGACGCGGACCCACGCCTGGCCGAGCGGGGCACGGCCGACGCCACCCGGATCACCCGTGACGCGACACGGACAGCCTCGCACCGTGTCCCTCAGCCACCCTTGCAGGTGACGGGGACGGAACACGCTGAGCTCGTCACCCTGGCCTCACGAGTGGCGGCGGCGCTCGGAGCGGAGACCAGCCAGCAGCTCACCGGTTGGCTGACGAGCAGCCGCCCCGGTGGGTGACGGCGCGGCGTGAAGGGCTGCGGAGTCAGCTCAGCGCGGCCGCCTTGCGGAGCAGCACTGCGCGCTCGCGCTGGTTGGCACAGAGCCGAGCGGCCAGCTCCAGTTCGGCGCGCGCCTCGGGTCGGCGACCGAGACGGCTCAGCAGCTCCCCGCGTACGGTCGGGACCAGGTACGACCCGGCCAGTCGGTTCGAGGCGACCAGATCGTCCACGATGGACAGGGCCTGCGCCGGCCCCGAGGCCATGGCCACGGCGACGGCCCGGTTGAGCTCGACCACCGGGGAGGGCGCGACCCGACCGAGTGCCTCGTAGAGCAGCACGATCCGGTCCCAGTCGGTCTCCTCGACGGAGGGCGCCGACGCGTGGGTGGCCGCGATGGCGGCCTGCAGACCGTAGGGGCCGAAGCCACGGGTCGATGCCCTGGCCAACGCCGCCAGCCCGCGGCGGATCGCCGCGCGGTCCCACAGTCGGCGGTCCTGGTCCTCGAGCAGGACCGGCGTGCCGTCCGCGGCGGTGCGGGCCGGGAAGCGCGCGGCCGTCAGCTCGCACAGCGCGAGCAGGCCGTGCACCTCCGGCTCGTCCGGCTGTAGCGCGGCGAGCGTGCGGGCCAGCCGGATCGCCTCGTACGCGACGTCGGGGCGCAGCAGCCGGTCGCCGGACGTGGCCGTCGAACCCTCGGTGAAGATCACGTAGAGGACGCTGAGCACACCACCCAGCCGTTCCCGGCGCTCATCGGGGGCCGGCAACTCGAACGGCACCCGGGCCGCCGCGATCGTCTTCTTGCCCCGGGTGATGCGGGCCTGCACGGTCGGCACGGGTACGAGGAACGCGCGGGCGATCTCCTCGGTGGACAGGCCACCGACCACGCGCAGGGTCAGCGCCACCCGGGTCTCCGGGGAGAGCACCGGGTGGCAGCTGACGAACATCAGCGCCAGGATGTCGTCGTCGATCCGGTCGGGGTCGATCTCCGCGTCGACCGCGGGTTCGGCGGCCAGCAGGGCGTAACGGTCCCGTAGGGCGGCCCGGCGGCGGATCGCGTCGATCGCCCGCCGCCGGGCCGTGGCCATCAGCCAGCCGCCCGGATTGGCCGGAGAGGCACGCGGCCACGACACCAGCGCCTCGGCCACCGCCTCCTGGGCCGCGTCCTCGGCCAGCCCGAAATCGCCGGTGAACCGGGTCAGCGCGGCGACGATCCGGGCCGACTCGATCCGCCAAACGGCCTCGATGTCGGCCGTACCCATCAGACCCGGCCGCTGCTCCCGTGCGAGGTCCCTTCCGTGACGAACTTCCCGCTGTCCTGCGGGACCTCGTCCTCACCGGGCACCCGACGGATCTCGATCTTGGACCCGGGAACCGAGGGAACCCGCTTGGCCCACTCGACAGCCTCCTGAATCGAGGCGACGTCGAGCAGGAAGAAGCCACCGAACAACTCCTTGGTCTCCCCGTACGGCCCGTCGGTGACCACCGGCGCCTCGTCGCCGAAGTGCACCACGACGCCCTGGCTCGGATCGTCCAACCCCTCGGCGGCGACGTAGACGCCGGCCTTGGCCGCCTCCTCGATGAACAGGCGGGTCGCGGTCATCAGCTCGTCGACGTTGGCCATCACGGCCGCGTTGGTCTCGTCGGTGCCCCGCATGATCAGCATGTACTGCGCCATCGCGTTCTCCTTCGTCCGGCGGGGCCGCCCGGCGGGCCTCGCACCCCCGCGTCGAACGAGCGGCCCGCGGATCGACACGGCCCCTGAATAATCTCTCGCCGGGACGCAGCCTGCCCCTTCCTGCGATCCGTGTCCCGCCCTCAACCGCGAAAGCCGTCGACGGCGGGCAACTGTTCGTCCGCGACCTGGATGATCGTCTTGCCGGGTGTACGACGGTGGCGGGCGAACGCGGCGGCCGTCTCGGCCAGTGGTCGTACGGCGCCGACGACGGGGTTGAGCCGTCCGGTACGGAGGCGCTGGGCGAGGTCGGCCAGCCGGACGCGATCAGGTTCGACGACGAAGAAGATGGCTCGCCCGTCCCTGGGTTGCACCGTGGGCGGCATGGCGATGGTGACCAGTGTCCCGCCCGGGCGTGCCAGTTCGGTCGACTGCGTGAGGATGTCGCCGCCGATGACGTCGAGCACCACGTCCACCTCGCCGACCTGCCGCAGATCGTCGGCGTCCAGGTCGACGAAGGTCTGCGCGCCGAGGGCGAGGGTGGCAGCACGGTCGTCGGCTCGGCCGGTGCCGATCACCCGGGCGCCCACCTCCCGGGCGAGTTGGACGGCGATGGAGCCGACACCGCCCGCCGCGCCGTGGATGAGGACGGTCTGGCCGGTCGTGAGGTGGGCGTGGTCGAACAGTGCCTGCCATGCGGTCAGCCCGGAGATGGGCAGCGCGGCGGCCACGGTGTGGTCGATGTCGGCCGGGAGAGGGGCCAGGTTGCGGGCCTCCACCGCGGTGTACTCGGCCAGGGACCCGTTGCGGGCCCAGTCGGTCAGGCCGAACACCCGCTGGCCCACGCTGAGGCCGGTGGTCCCGTAGCCGAGTTCGACCACGACGCCGGACAGCTCGTGGCCGGGAATGCTGGGTGTCCGGTCGTGGCCGGCGCGGTCGGTCCACGTTGCCGGCCAGCCGAGCTCTCCGGGAGTGAACCCTGCGGCGTGTACGCGCACGATGACGTCGTTCTCCGCGGCGTGCGGGTATGGCATGTCGGTCAGGGTGAGCCCATTGACGCCCGCGTCACGGTCTCGCACGGTGATCGCTCGCATGCTCGGATCCTTTCCACAAGAGTTCGTCCGATGGGAGCTTGAGTCCGGTCAGTGCGGCCAGGGCGACCGTGCCGTTCGTGGTCTCGGGTCGATTCTTCATCCCGTCGAACTGGACTCGCAGGAACTCGTTCCTGAAGTCCCCGCGCGGTGGACGCCGAGGATCTCACCCAGCTCATCGTGTTCCAGGCCGGGGCCGAGGCCGAGCACGTCGGTCAGGACGCCGACCTGAACGCGACGTTTCCTGGTCGCAGGGTGGGTAATCAGCCGCGCCCACGTAGTCGGACGAGGCATCCACCCGAGCCCGTCCTCAGGCAAAGGAGCCGATGGCCGTGTCAGACCAAGACGTCACCGTTGTCCTCGTTCACGGCGCGTTCGCCGAGTCGGCGAGCTGGAACGGTGTGATCGAGCGGCTCGGTGCGGCCTACAACGTGGTGGCCGCCGCCAACCCGCTGCGCAGCGTCGCCGGAGATGCCGCATACCTGCGGGACGTGGTACGAGGCATCGGCGGACCGGTCCTGCTCGTCGGCCACTCGTACGCTGGAATGGTCATCACCGAGGCGGCGGCCGACGACCCGATGGTGCGTGCCCTGGTCTACGTCAATGCCTTCGCCCCGGAGACGGGTGAGTCGGCGCTGGCGCTGTCCGGCAAGTTCCCCGGCAGCACGCTCGCCGACACCCTGGTTTCCTACCCGGTGGCGACCGGCGGCAACGAGGTGGCCATCGCCCAGAACGCCTACCACAAACAGTTCGTCCAGGACGTGTCCGGCAACGTGGCGGCGTTGATGGCCCGGACGCAGCGGCCGGTGACCGAGCAGGCGCTCGGCGAGGGCCTGGCGTCGACGACACCGGCGTGGAAGTTGTTGCCCAGCTGGTTCGTCTTCGGCGACCAGGACCACAACATCCCGGTCGCGGCGCACCGCTTCATGGCCGAGCGTGCCGACGCCCGCGGCGTCCGGGAGATCGTCGGCGCCTCCCACGCGATGACGGCGTCCCAGCCCGGCGAGGTCGCCGAGACCATCATCGAGGCGGTACGGGGAACGTCCTGAGCCCGAGCCGTTCCGTCACGCCCTGACGGATCACGCACACGACGTCATCGACGATCTCGACGCACGGCCCTGCCGCCTGTTCGCAGCGCGGCGGGGCCGTTCCCGCGGTGCCCGTCGACCGAACGGTCACCGGCCGCAGGCACCGCACGGCCTGCGGGTGCGCAGGTGGTAGTCGCTGGACGCCGCCACGAGGCCGAGCCCCAGGATGCTGTACGCCGACATCGCCACCCAGAGGAACGCGTCGGAGAACTCGCTCTCCGATCCCGACACCACCTGCACCATCCCCATGCCGAAGTAGGCCACGATGCCCGTCCCGAGGCCGAAGCCGGGCACCAGCAACAGCAGACGAGGGATCGTGCGGCCGGCGAGCAGCGGCACCCATCCCGGCCAGACCTCACCCCAGTGGTGCACCAGCGCCAGCGGCAACAACACCCCGGCCAGCACCATGCCGATCATCAGCCCGACCATTGTGGCGTCGTCGGTGAGACCGTCGAATCCCACCACGGCCTGGGCCGCAAATCGGGCGACGAGGCCGGTCACTGCGGCGTACGCGGCCCACCGCGCCCACCGCGCTGGTGTCGAGCGCCGCAGACCCGGTCGGACCGTCCGGCAGCAGTCCGGACAGTCGCCCCGGGTGCGCCGCTGATAGCGGGCGGTGGCCAGGCCGAGCAGGACCGCTCCGGTGACACAGCCGAGCCGGCTGGCGAACGCGAGCGGGTCGAAGTACGGGCCGACCGTGAACAACAGGAAGCCCACCAGCTCCGGCAGCAGGATCGCGGCTGCGGCAACCAGCGCCCCGGCGGTCGCCCAGGCGACCGCCGCGAGCACTGGCCGCCACACCACCAGCCGGTCCAGAGCAACCGCCAGGACACCCGCCGCGACGCACATCGCCACCGACCACCAGCCGGTGAAACCCAGCAGGTCCGTCCCGAACCGCCCGAACTCCGGCGCCTCACCGACGGTCCACGCCAGACGCAAACCCCCGTATGCCACGGCCCAGCCGAGCACTGCGTACGTCAGGCCATGGCCCGCCTCGCGGACGGCCGGTGCCGATGTCGTCATGCGTCGATCCTCGCGGGACCGGCGCGCGGACGGCCCCCGCCGGCAGGGGAACGCACTCCCTCGCTCGGGTGAGGTTCGTCGCCGATCCACAAGCGAGCGCGCCGAGGGCGATGTCACGGGCGACGACCTCGGCGGGCCGCCCGGCGGCCTACTCGTCTGACTGTTCGGTCTGCGGAAGGACGCTCCGCACGGCGACGCAGGGGTCCGTGGTGGGCGCGGCGGCGTGGATCGCCTCGGCGGCGCGGGAGGCGAAGTCGCGGAAGGCGTCGCGCTGATCCTCGGGCAGCCCGCCCAGCACGTGGTCCTCGGCGTGGGCGACCCGTCGCTCGGCCTCGGCGAGTGCCGCACGCCCGCGGTCGGTGGCCACGACCCGGCGGGCGCGCCGGTCCTGAGGGTCGAGCTTCCGTTCGATGAGACCGGCATTCTCCAGGTCGTCGATGACGTACGTCAGGACGCTGCGGTCGATGGAAAGGCGCGCGGCCAGCGCGCCCTGCGTGGGCACGTCCTCGTGTACGACGACGGCCAGGATGTGGTAGCCCCGGCTGCGATGCGGCAGGTCGCTCAGTGTCTCCTCGACGTACTCGTGCCAGCGGCGCAGCACGACACCCAGTGACCAGCCGAAGGTCGAACCGCGCCTGCGGTCGGCCGGCAGCTCGCACGCGTCGGTGGCGGACATGCACCGGACGCTAGCAGGCGATGTGTTGATCAAACCGAAGTTCCTGTGCACCGAGGAATCAGCCAGTGGGCAAGTGCGTTGTGGGACATACGATCTGCTGTGCAGATTATATTCTGGCAACATGACCACGGAGATGCTGACGAAATGTCTGATTACGGGCACGAACTTCTCTTCGGCACGTTTCTGACGCCCACCGCTCAGGACCCCGACCACGTGGTGGCGCTCGCTGAGCTGACCGAAGCGGCGGGACTGGACCTCACCACCTTCCAGGACCATCCGTACAACGCCGAGTTCCTCGACACCTGGACCCTGCTGAGCTGGGTCGCGGCCCGCACCGAACGACTGCGGATCTCGGGAAACGTCCTCAGCCTTCCGTTGCGCCCGCCGGCCGTCCTGGCCAGGGCGGCGGCGAGCCTGGACCGGCTGTCCCACGGTCGTTTCGAGCTGGGCCTCGGCGCCGGCGCGTTCTGGGACGGAATCGAGGGCATGGGCGCTCGTCGGCTGACGGCGGGGCAGGGTGTCGAGGCGCTGCGCGAGGCGATCGACGTCCTGCGGGGGGTCTGGGACGCCGAGGCCTCCGGGCCGCTGCGGCGGGACGGGAAGTACTACCCGATCCCCGGCATGCGGCGCGGCCCCGCGCCGGCCCACGACATCGACATCTGGCTCGGCGCGTACCAGCCGAAGATGCTGGCGTTGACCGGTCAGAAGGCCAACGGCTGGCTGCCGACCCTGGAATACCTGCGGTCCCCGGACCGGGTGACCGCCAACCGGCTCATCGACGAGGCAGCGGTCGGGGCGGGGCGTGACCCTCGGGAGATCCGGCGACTGCTCAATCTGTTCACCGTCGACGTCTCGTCGCGCAGCCGTGGCTTCCTCCAGGGCCCCGCGGAGCAGTGGGTCGAACAACTCCTCCCGCTGGTCCTGGAAGAGGGTTTCAGCACCTTCCTGATCGGCCGGGACGACCCGCGACTGATCCAGACCCTCGGGCAGGAGGTCGCCCCCGCGCTGCGGGAGGCGGTCGCCAGGGAGCGGGCGGGAACCGCGTCCGGCACCGGACCGACCCACGCGGTCGCTGCCCGGTCCGAGCGGCACCCGGGCCTCGACTACGACGCGCTGCCCGCATCGCTGACCACCGGCGCCGTCGAGCCCGGCCATCCGGAGTACGAGGGTGTGCGCCACACCTACAGCTGGCAGGGGTCACCGGCCCTGGTGATCCGGCCGCAGACCGCCGCCGAGGTGGTCGATGCCGTGTCGTACGCGCGGACCCAGGACGTCCCGTTGTCCGTGCGCAGCGGCGGGCACGGCATCAGCGGCCGGTCGACGAACGACGGCGGGATCGTCATCGACATGTCGAGGATGAACCGCGTCGAGGTGCTGGACCGGGCGACTCGCCGGATCCGGCTGGAGCCCGGCGCCCGCTGGGGGGAGGTGGCCCAGGCGCTCGCCCCGTACGGCCTGGCGATGAGCTCGGGTGACTACGGTGACGTGGGCGTCGGTGGCCTCGCCACCACCGGAGGCGTCGGCTATCTGGCGCGCCGGCACGGCCTGACCATCGACCACGTCGTCGCCGCCGAGATCGTCACCGCCGACAGCCGCCTGCTCCGGGTGGACGACGAGCACCATGCTGATCTGTTCTGGGCTGTCCGTGGCGCCGGTGGCAACTTCGGCGTCGTCACCGCCCTCGAACTGGAGGCGTACGAGGTCGACAAAGTCGTCTACGCCCACCTCGTCGCGGACGCCACCGACACCGCCCAACTGCTGCACCGTTGGGGCCGGCTCGTGGAGGACGCGCCGCGGGACCTGACGAGCTTCCTGTCCCTCTTCCCGGGCCGCCGTGGAAACCCCCCGATGGCCCAGGTCACCCTCGTGTACGCCGGTGACGACATCCAGGCGGCGCAGTCCGCGCTGAGCCCGTTCCTGGAGATCGGCCCGATTCTCGATCAGCAGGCGCAACTCGTGCCGTACCCGGCGATCGTCGTGCCACCCGGCAACGACCATCGGGGTCAGGGTCTGCGGGACACCCGCAGCGGGCTGTTGCACCACGTCACACCGGAGGCAGCCGACCTCATGGAAAACATGATCCGTTCCGGCGACGTAATGATCATGCAGCTCCGGTCCGTCGGCGCGGCGGTCAACGACGTCGCTCACGACGCGACCGCGTACCCGCACCGGGAGCAGAACTTCTCGGTGCTCGCCGCCACGGTCCCGGACCGCAGGCCGCAACTCGACAAGCTGTGGGCCGAGCTGTACGCGCATCTCGACGGCATGTACCTCAGCTTCGAGTCCGACACCGACCCGGCTCGACTGCTGGACGCCTGGCCCGAGCCCACGCTGAGCCGACTGCGCGCGATCAAGGCCACGTACGACCCGGACAACGTCTTCAACCGGAACTTCCCGATCTCACCGGCGACACCGGTCTGACCCGGCTGCCTAGAGCGTGCCGGACAGGTACTCCCTCCGTCGCTGCGGTTCGAACTTCTCGATCGCGTACCGCAGCATGACCCGGGGCATGGCGTGGTAGCGGCGGAGCAGGAACTCCTCCTCCGCCGCTCTGTCCCGGTTGCCCACCTCACGCAGCATCCAGCCCACCGCCTTGCGGACGAGGTCGTGCGGATCCTGGAGGAGCCGGTCGCTGAGCCGGAAGGTCCATTCGAAGTCGTCGGCCTTGATGAAGGCGAAAGTCGCCATGACGGCGATGCGCCGGTCCCACACGAGGTCAGACCCGGCCAGCCGGTCCAGGACGCCGCGCTCCTTGTCGACGAGCCAGGGGCCGACGATGTACGGCGCCGACGAGTCGACCAGGTCCCAGTTGTTGATGCGGTCGGTGTTCGCCAGGACGAGGCGGTAGATCTCGCCCCGTTCCTGGTCGTGGCCCCTGGTGAACTTGCGGACCAGGATGAGCAGCGACGTCAGCCTCTCCTCGTGCACGTCGGAGTGCAGCAGCGTCGTTGTCTCGGCCAGGGAGAGGTCGCGCCAGTATCTGCCGGCCACCGTGCGCTGGTCCGGCACGGACACGCCGATGGCCCGGTCGCCCTCGCCGTAACCGCCGGGGACCATCTGCAGGAAACGGCTCGACGCCTCGGCGCGACCCGGGTCGGCACGGCTGGCGAGGTCTCGACGGACGTCGACGCTCGTGGCCATGACCAGCAAGCTACCGTGCCGGTCAGTGGCCACGACGCCGCGTCCACAGCGAGCCGCCGCGAGCCCAGCATGCACAGCGAGCCGCCGCTGGCCACCTCAGCCGGCGCGGCGTAGCCGGCCGAGCATCCCGTTGAGGTCCTGGACGAACAGGTCGTGGCGGAAGAAGTGCCCGCCGGGCACCTCGCGCCACTCGTGCGGGATACCGGCCCGGGCGAGTGCGGCGCGGAACTCGCGCTGACCGGCGAGCACCTGGGTTTCGTTGACGGTGTCGAACCAGTTGATCGGATCGGGTGACGTGCCGGCCGCCAGGAAGATCCGCTTGTTCTGGAAACTCGGGATGCGCTGGACCGGGTTGTCGGCGCTGACCCGCGCCTCGTCCCACAGCGGGATCCCGTAGACGGTGCCGCCGCCGAGGTCCAGCGCGGCGGAGGTGGCGTTGGCCCAGTGCACGACGAGTCCGAAGTCCCGGCGCAGGCTGGCCGGCCCGGAGTGTGAGCTGACCGAGCAGAAGTGGCCGTAGTACTTGGCCGCGTACTTCAACGCGCCGAAGCCGCCCATCGAGAAGCCGGCCACCGCGCGTCCGTTGTACTCGGCGAAGGTACGGAAGTTCGCGTCGATCCACGGCAGCAACTGGGCGATGTGGAAGGTCTCCCAGTTGCGGGGTCCCACGAAGCTGTTCACCGGATTGCAGTACCAGCCGGTCGACGCGTCCGGCATGACGACGATGACCTCCCGGCCGGCGGTCAGACCGATGATGTTGTCCTGGAGGTGGAAGGTGCGGAAGTCGGCGTTGCCACCGTGCAGCAGGTACAGCACGGGGTACCGCTTGCCGCTGGTGTGGTACCCGTCAGGCAGCAGCACGTTGACGCCCGGGTCCCACTCGATGGCGTCCGTGGCGAAGCGGTAGTACTGGAGGCGGCCGCCGTTCTCGTTGCGGTCGACGATGCGCAGGCCGTACCCGTCGGTGGCGGCCATGGCGGCGGACGGTGCGGCGAGGGCGCCGGCGAACAGCCCGGCGGCGGCCACCGCCGCGGAGCCACCGATCAGCCGGCGCCGGCTGATCGACGCGGGCGGGGGTACGTCGAGCATTGGAGTCTCCCTGGGTCAGAAGGTGGTCTCGTTGGGCAGGCCGAAGAAGTCGTGCCATTTGGTGGCGCCGAGGAAGGTGGTGCCGGTGGAGAGGCCGACGTGGACGTCGTTGAAGCTGCCCTTGGTGAAGGCGACGATGTCGTCCTTGCCGTCGCCGTTGTAGTCACCCAGGTAGGGGAACTCGCCGGGCAGGCAGAAGAGGTCGTTCCACTTGACTGTGGTGCCGACGAATGAGGTGCCGTTGGAGACGGCGGCGTAGACGTCGGCGTCGGCGTTGCAGGTGAAGGTGACGATGTCGTCGCGTCCGTCGCCGTTGATGTCGCCGACGCGGGGTTGTTCGGCGCCGACCGCGAACAGGTCGTGCCAGGTCTGTGCCGCCCCGAACGAGGTTCCCGTGGACAGGGCGACGATCACGTCTGACGCCGTGAGCGGCCCCTGGGTGAAGGTGATGATGTCGTCGCGTCCGTCGCCGTCGACGTCGCCGAGGGCCGGATACTCCCCGGCGATCGAGAAGTACTCGTGCCACTTGAGCGCCGTTCCAGCGAACGACGAACCGGAGGACAACGCGACGTACACGTCCCCGGCGCCGTCGTGGGTGAAGGCGACGATGTCGTCGCGTCCGTCGCCGTTGACGTCCCCCACCGCGGCCACCTCGGCGTTCGGGGCGAACCAGTCGTGCCACTTCGTGGCGCCCGCGAACGACGACCCGTTCGACAGTGCCACGTACACGTCGGCGAGCGAGCCGTGGGTGAAGGCCACGATGTCGTCGCGCCCGTCGCCGTTGAAGTCCCCGGACAGCAGCGTCTCGTCGTTGAGCCCGAAGAAGTCGTTCCACTTCACCGACGTCCCCGCGAACGAGGAGCCGGTGGACGCCGACACGTACACGTCGTTGAGTGAGCCGCGGGTGAAGGCGACGATGTCGTCGCGACCATCGCCGGTGAAGTCCGTCGGTGAGCCGGCCAGGTAGCGGCCGCCCGACGGAGCGCCGCAGTTGTCACTGACCAGGTACTTCTGGTTGTACTGGGCCGGGTAGGGAGCCAGCGAGACGCCGTTGATGACGATCGTCTGTCCGACTCCGTTGTAGAGCTGCTCGTAGTGGACGTGCGGCCCAGACGAGTTGCCGGTGCTGCCGGTGATGCCGATCTGCTGTCCCTGCTGCACGTACGCGCCATTGGCAACCGAGTAGGCGCTGAGATGGAAGTGGTAGGTCGTCCAGCCCCCACCGTGGTCGACGACGATGTAGTTACCGGCCCCGCTGGGCTGGGAGTAGTGCCGGGCCACACCCGCTGCGGACGCCACCTGGGGGGTGCCTCCGGTGGCGCCGCCGTCGGCGCGCACGAAGTCCAACGCCTGCCGCACCTCCGCGCTGTGGTGGTCGTAGGTCCAGCGTTGCCCGCACGGGAACGGCGCTTTGAAGTTCGGTGCGGCCATCGCTGGCGAGGGTGACACCACCACGGCGGTCAGGACCGCCATGGCCAGGGTGAGAAGCGCGACCAGGGCGCGGAGGACGGGGGTACGCGAAGGCCGGGACATGGCGGGACTCCTGACGTACTCAGAGGGTGGTTTCGCCGTTGAGGCCGAAGAAGTCGT
>NZ_JAGPYA010000041.1:0-63539 GCF_018070245.1 Micromonospora sp. M61
CGCGGGCAGGCGCGGGCAGGCGCGGGCAGGCGCGGGCAGGCGCGGGCAGGCGCGGGCAGGCGCGGGCAGGCGCGGGCAGGCGCGGGCAGGCGCGGGCAGGCGCGGGCAGGCGCGGGCAGGCGCGGGCAGGCGCGGGCGGGCGCGGCAGACGGGGGGGGACGGAACGGGCCGGGCCCCGGAGCGGATGCTCCGGGGCCCGACGTGGCGCGGGGTCGGCCGTCAGGCGGCGGGGACCCCGGCGGTGGTGCGGATCCGGTCCAGCGTCGGCGCGGAGACCGGCGACTGGGCGGTCAGGTACGCCACGAAGGCGTCCAGGTCGATCTGGCCGGTGACCAGGTTCGTCCCGCCGGTGAGGACGCTGAACCCGTCACCACCGCCGGCCAGGAAGTTGTTCACCGTCACCCGGTAGGTGGCGGCGGTGTCGACGGCGGTGCCGCCGATGGTCAGGCTGCCCCGGACCACGCGGGTGCCGGCGCACGGGTCGGCGGCGGTGGCGCTGGTTCCGTTCAGGTCGACCACGTAGCGCAGGGTGGAGGAGGGGTACAACGTCCGCCCGGTGACGAACTGCTGCTCCAGGACGCAGTAGAGCTGCGCTCCGGTCAGGTCCAGCGTCACCAGGTTGTTGGCGAACGGCTGCACCGTGAAGGCCTCCCCGTAGGTGACCGGTCCGGCGTCCAGGGGCGCCCGTACACCACCCGGGTTCATGAGTGCGGCAACCGCGCCCTGCTCGTCGTCGGTGGCGGCGAGTTGCGCGTCGGCGATCACGTTGCCGATCGGCGACTCCCCGCACGAGTTGGGCACCTGCGCTGAGCAGGTGCCCAGCAGGTTCTCCTGCGTCGTGGGGAGTGCGGTGGCGGTCACGCCAACCTGGCGGTCGGCGACCGGGCCGAGCACCGTCTTGTACCGGTCGATCAGCGCGGTCTGCTTCGGGTCCTTGGCGACGTCGCGGGTGACCACAACGTTGTTCGCGGCGGCGGAGATGACATCGCCCGACCGGCGGTCGATCTTGAGGTCGATGTCGGTGACCAGGCGGCCGAACGAGCTGGCGCTGGTCACCAGCTTGCCGTTGATGTCGCAGTTGTACGCCTGGTGGGTGTGCCCACTGACCACCACGTCGATGGACGGGTCCATCCGGTTGGTGATGTCCACGATGGGGCCGGTCATGCCGACGCAGTCGTTGATGCCACCGGTCGCCGCCTGGGCACCGCCCTCATGCAGCAGCACGACGATCGTCTCCACGCCCTTGCGGCGCAGCTCGCGGGCGTACCGGTTGGCGGTGTCCGCCTCGTCAGCGAAGCTGAGGCCGGCGACGCCCTGCTGGCTGACGATCTGCGGGGTGCCCTCCAGGGTCATCCCGATGAAGCCGACCTTGACGCCCTGCACCTTGTGAATGGCGTACGGCGCCATCAGCGGCTTGCCGGTCGCGGTCTTGAAGGCGTTCGCGGAGAGGTACTTGAAGCCGGCGCCCCGGTACGGGGTGCCGTCGGCGCAGCCGTCGACCGGGTGGCAGCCGCCGTTCTGGATCCGCAGCAGCTCGGCGGCACCCTCGTCGAACTCGTGGTTGCCGACGCTGGCGTAGTCCAGGCCTGCCATGCTCAGCGCTTCGATGGTCGGCTCGTCGTGGAACGCGGCGGAGAGCAGCGGGGACGCACCGATCAGGTCACCGGCGGCAACGGTGATGGTGTTCTTCTTCTTGGCGGCGGCGCGCAGCTCGGCCAGGTGCGTCGCCAGGTATTCGACACCACCCGCGGTCTGTCCGGCGATGGTGCCGCTGGACGAGGTCGGCGGTTCGAGGTTGCCGTGGAAGTCGTTGAGGGCCAGCAGGGTGACGTCGACCGGCTTCGGCCGTGCGTCGGCTTGCTCAGGGCTGGTGGCGACCGCGCCGAACGCGGCCACCGCAAGCACGGTCAGGCCGACAGCGGCCCGACGCATCCTGGTTATGGACATGGATCTCCTTGTGAGAATCGGCGCGTGCGGTGCCCGGCCTCTGGGTCGACCGGGCCGCCGGCCAGCGCCGTCGAAAGGGTCGCGATTGGCGGCGGTTGGGGTTGGCCGCCCGCCCCGACAGCCTCTCATCCGGACGCCGCCCGGTCGACCCAGGCAGCACATCAGAGCTGCGGGTACGCCCCGACCTCGGATCGACGGGCGTTTGGTGGGTCTGCCAGACAGTGTCGGACCCAGGGTCTAGAAAGGACGGGACGGTCAGCGCGGACGGAGGCGGCATCGTGAGCGGAACGACACCGGTGGTCGAGCAGGTGAGATCGGCGGATGGCACGCCCATCGCGTTCGAACGGGCAGGGACCGGGCCTGCGATGGTCCTGGTGGGCGGCGCGTTCAACGACCGCAACACGACCCGCGCACTAGGCGCGGCGTTGGCACCGGATTTCACCGTTTTCGGCTACGACCGCCGGGGTCGGGGCCAGAGCGGCGACACCCTGCCCTACGAGATCGGCCGCGAGATCGATGATCTGTCTGCCGTGATCGCGGCGGCAGGTGGTTCCGCCGCTGTCTACGGGGTCTCTTCGGGGGCGATCCTGGCCGCCCTGGCCGCCGCGCAGGGTCTGCCGGTGACCGGGTTGGTCCTGTTCGAGCCGCCGTTCCAGGTGGGCTCGCACGTGGGCGTCCGGAAGGACATCACCGCGCAGCTCATCGAGCTGATCGCCGCCGACGACCGGGATGGCGCGGTGGAGACCTTCCTCAGCGTCTCGATCGGGCTGCCCGCCGAGGCGATCACCGGGATGCGGGCGCAACCGGTGTGGGGCGCACTGACCGCCATCGCGCACACGTTGCCGTACGACGCCATCGTGAGCGCGGGAGGGCGACTGCCGGCTGACCGGCTGGCCGCGATCACCGCTCCGACCCTCGCGGTGGACAGCACCGGCAGTCCACAGTGGTTGCGGGATGGGAGTCGGGCCGCAGCCGAGGCAGTCCCTGGCGGTCGGTCCATCAGCCTCGACGGTGGTTACCACGAGGTGCCGCCTGCGACGCTCGCTCCCGCGCTGCGCCAGTTCCTGCTTGGCTGACGACCACACCGGCGCACGGCCCGCCAGCCGGGCGCCCGCGACGCAGGGCCAACGGCCGCGCCGGCACGAGACGCAGGCGTCAGCCGCCGGGCCGGCGCGCGACGCCGGGTCAGTCGGCCGGGCCGGTGGGCGAGGCAGGGCCAACCGCCGGACCGGCACGAGACGCAGGCGCCAACCGCCGGACCGGCGCGCGACCAGGCGTCAACCGCAGGGCCGGCCTGACGTCGACGGTGAGCCGCCGACCAGCGCCTCGTCGACCAGGGCTTCGTCGACCAGCGCCACGACGGCGTCCGGCGACCAGGCGTCCGCCACGCCGGGCCGGCCTGCCAGATAGCTCGCGATCCGCTCGGCTGGCCAGCCGTGCGACTCGCGCAGGCCTCGGGCGATCATGCCGAGGTAGGTCGGCGCGGGTGGCCGACACCGAACGCCGGACGCGCCCTCGGGCGCGGTGAAGGTGAGCATCGGGACGCCGCTGCGGCTGCCGGGGCAGACCAGCGTCTCGTACCGTCCGGGGCCGAGCGTCGCCCGCCCGTTGGCGACGGCGGCGTCGATGGCCGCGCCGGTCGCCGGGATGAGGTCGGTGGAGTCATCCACTGGGCGGTACATCTCCTGTGCCGCGATGTCGGTGAACTGCTCCAGGGTGACCAGGTAGGCCCGTGCGGCGGCCTCGCCCGGCAGGTGCGGGTCGTAGAAGGCCATCCCGCCGGTCCAGGCGCCGGACTCGCCGGCGAAGTAGATGCCGCCGGGCAGCGACACCGGCACCGACCGGCTCGGTGGGCGTCGGTCCCGGCAGCCCGGGTACGTCCGCTTTCCGCCGGGCGGGCAGCCTCCCCCGATGTACCACGCCAGCCGGGCGGCGTGCATGTTCGAGCCGTACGCGACGTACCAGACCTTCATGAGGGGTGCCGTCAGAAGCCGCCGGTCTGGCCGGCAGCGTGGCTCACCTGCACGGTGTGTGTCACGCAGCCGCCCGCCTCGACCAGGTGCAGCAGGAAGGCGGTCGGCTCGTCGACCCAACCGAACTGCTCGTCGGCGCTCATGGTGAGCGCGCTCTGCCTCCAGGTGCTGGGCGCCACGGTGAGCACCGTGCCCGCGTACGCCGTGGTGACCGCGCGGTGCAGGTGGCCGGCGGCCACCCGGACGACGTGCGGGTGCCGGCCGATCACCTCGGCGAGCGCGTCACCGTCGGCGAGCCGGATGGAGTCGGCCGCGGGGAAACCGACAGCGACCGGAGGATGGTGCAGGCAGACCACGGCGGGCACCTCGGGTCGCCCGGCCAGCACCCCGTCGAGCCAACCGAGCTGCTCTTCGCCGAGTTGGCCGCCGTCGCTGCCGGCGACGAGCGAGTCGAGCACCACGACCGTCGCCGCCTCGTGGTCGACGTGGTAGTAGGCGGAGAAGCCGCCGCCGAGCCACGGCGTACCCCCGAAGGTGTCGAGCAGCGACTCCCGGTCGTCATGGTTGCCGGGAACGAGGTGCACCGGCAGCGGGAACCGGCCGATCAGCTCGCGCAGTGCCGCGTACTCGTCGGGTCGTCCGTGGTCGACCAGGTCACCGGTGATCACCACGCAGTCCGGTCGGGGCCGCAACGCGAGCACCCGGCCGAGCGCACGGTGCAGCCCCGCGGCCGGTGCGGCGGCGAGCAGGCCGGTGGTCAGGTGCGGGTCACTAAGCTGGGCGATGATCATGGGTCGCTCCTCCGCGCCGGGATCTCCACGCTATCGCCGGTCACCGTTCCGCGTTGCCCGCGACCGGGACCCACAGCGCGAAGCCGCAAGCCCGAAGCCCACAGGCTGCGTCCACAGCCTGTGGATAGAACATGTGTACGACGTCAGTCGACTCTCAGCAGCCGGAAGTACGCTTGATCGCGCGGCTCGGCGACGCCGGGCTCCTCCCCTACCTGGAACGACGTGCGAGTGGATCATCAGCGAGTCATCCGTGACGTCACCGTCCGCCTGCCGATGGCGTCGAGCACGCCGGAGGCCTGTCGGTGGACGGTCAGCGCGCTGTCCCGCCACACCCCGGCGACCATCTCCGTACTGCTCGCGGTCCACGACCGCCTGCGCTGCGTCGCGGCGACCGGCGCCTGGCAGGTCTTCGCGACCGTGCCGGCGCGGACCGGCATCGTCGGCCGGGTGTACGACAGCGGCGCCCCGGCTGTCGTCCCGGACGTCACCGTCGACCCGGACTACCTACCGGTACGCCCGGACGTGACCGCCGAGCTGTGCGTACCGGTGCTGGATCCGACGGGCCGGGCGATCGGTGTCCTCGACCTGCAGTGGAGTGAGCCGATCGACCTGGAGCCGTGGCGGGAGACCACGCAACAGCTTGCCGACCAGCTCGGCGCGCGGATCGCCGCCCTCGGTGGCCCACCGGCGGAGAGCCGCAGCGAGAAGCTGCTCCGGCACGCTGCCGCCCTCTCCACCGCACCGACCGAGGCGGACGTACTGGGCGTGGCGGCCTGCGCCGCGCGCGAGGTCTCCGGCCTCTCCACAGCGGTGCTGCTGATCGCGGGGCAGCTCGGCGCACCTCCGGCGGCCCCGAGCGACCTGGAGACCCGGATCCGCGCCGAGCTGACCGAGTCGGGTCCGGCCGCACTGGTCCGGATGGTCGACCGGGCACACCGGTACGGCGCGGGGTACACGCTGGGCGAGGCCGGGCACCCTCCGACCGAGGACTATCGACCGCTGACCGGGGCGGGGGTGCGCACGCTGGTCGCCGTTCCGGTCGGGCCGCCGGACGCCGGCGGGGTGCTCCTGGTCGCCGACGAACGGGCCCTGCGCCCGGACCCGACCACGGTCAGCCTGATGGAACTGCTCGCCGGGCAGGCCTGGACGAGCCTGGACCGGCTGCGCACCCTGGCCCGGCTGCGCGAGCAGGCCAGCTCCGACCCGCTGACCGGGTTGCGGCACACCGGCCCGTTCGGGCAGCGGATCGCGGCGGCCACCCCGGGGCGTACGGCCCTGCTGGCGATCGACGTGGACGGCTTCAAGACCGTCAACGACACGTACGGCCACCAGGCCGGCGACCGGGTGCTGGTCGGGTTGGCCCGGGCGCTGGAGGGGGCGCTGCGCCACGGTGACGAGCTGTACCGGATCGGCGGCGACGAGTTCGTCGCGGTGATCGAGGTGAGCCGCCCCGAGGAGGCGGTCCGGATCGCCGAGCGGCTGACCGAGGCGGCCCGGCGAGTCGGCCGCACGATCAGCGTGGGCGTCGCGCTACCCCGCCCCGGCGAAACCCCCGACCGCACCCTGAGAAGAGCCGACCAGGCCCTGTACGCGGTGAAACGCCAAGGCCGAGACGGAGTCCACCTGTCCGCCGCGTAACCCCAACCCCCACCCCGTCGATCATGCAGTTGTGGTGGGGGATATTTGCCGCTGCCGGTGTTGAAGCGCCCACCACAACTCCATGATCGACCCCGCAGGGGGCGGGGCCGAGGGAGTCGCTGGCTAGGGGGTGCGGAGTTCCTTGGCTAGGAGCTCAGCGATCTGGGCCGTGTTGAGGGCAGCGCCCTTGCGGAGGTTGTCGCCGGTCACGAAGAAGTCGAGGGCGCGGGGGTCGTCCAGGGCACGGCGGATCCGGCCGACCCAGGACGGGTCGGTGCCGACGGCGTCGATCGGCATCGGGAACTCCCCGGCGGCGGGGTCGTCGACAAGGATCACCCCGGGTGCGTTGCGCAGTGCCTCGCGTGCGCCCTCGGCGTCCACCTCGGTGGCGAAGACCGCGTGCACGGCCACCGAGTGGGCGGTGACGACCGGCACCCGGACGCAGGTGGCGGACACCTTGAGGTCGGGCAGGCCGAGGATCTTCCGCGACTCGTTGCGGATCTTCATTTCCTCCGACGACCAGCCACCGTCTGCGGGCGAGCCGGCCCACGGCACCACGTTGAGCGCCATGGGGGCCGGGAACGGGCCCAGGTCGTCGCCGACCGCCTGCCGCACGTCGCCGGTGCGCGAGCCCAGCGCCCGATCGCCGGCGACCTTGGCGAGCTGGTCGTGCAGGATGTCGACGCCGGACTTGCCCGCGCCGGAAACCGCCTGGTACGAGGCGAGCACGAGCTCCCGTAGGCCGTACTCGCGGTGCAGCGGCGCGACCGCGACGATCATCGCGAGGGTGGTGCAGTTGGCGTTGGCGATGATGCCCCGGGGCCGGTTGCGGACCTGCTCGGGGTTGATCTCGGGCACGACCAGCGGGACGTCCCGGTCCATCCGGAACGCGCCGGAGTTGTCGACCGCGATCGCGCCTCGGGAGACGGCGATCGGTGCCCACTCGGCGGAGACCTCGTCGGGCACGTCGAACATCGCCACGTCGACCCCGTCGAACGCCTCGGGGGTCAGCGCCTGGACGACCATCTCCTCGCCCCGGCAGCGCACCCGGCGCCCGACCGAGCGTTCGGAGGCGAGCAGCCGGATCTCACCCCAGACGTTGCGACGCCCGGTGAGCAGCTCACACATCACGGTGCCGACGGCACCGGTCGCTCCGACCACTGCGAGGGTGGGCAGCGCCGTCATCGGCGCTACCTACCCGTCCCCGCGTAGACCACGGCTTCGGTGTCGCCGCCCAGCTCGAACGCGTCGTGGATGGCGCGGACGGCGGCGTCGAGGTCGGTGTCCCGGCAGACCACGGAGACCCGGATCTCGGACGTGGAGATCATCTCGATGTTGACCCCGGCCGCGCCGAGCGCGGCGAAGAACCCAGCGGCCACACCGGGGTGCGAGCGCATGCCGGCACCGATCAGCGAGACCTTGCCGACGTGGTCGTCGTAGAGCAGGCCCTTGAACTTGACCGGCTCCTGGATCTTGCTGAGCGCGGCCATCGCGGTCGGGCCGTCGGTCTTGGGCAGGGTGAACGAGATGTCCGTCCGGCCGGTGCCCTCGGTGGAGACGTTCTGCACGATCATGTCGATGTTGATCTCGGCGCCGGCGACCGTGTCGAAGATCCGCGCGGCGGCACCCGGCTCGTCGGGCACCCCGACGATCGTGATCTTGGCTTCGCTGCGGTCGTGCGCGACTCCGGTGATCAGTGCCTGCTCCACGGAAAGGTCCTCCATCGATCCGGTGACCATCGTGCCGGTGTTGGTCGAGTATGACGAACGGACGTGGATCGGCAACCCCGCCCGCCGGGCGTATTCCACGCTACGCAGGTGCAGAACCTTCGCGCCGCACGCGGCCAGCTCCAGCGTCTCCTCGTAGGTGATGTGCTTGATGTGCCGGGCGTTGGGCACGATCCGAGGGTCGGCGGTGAAGATGCCGTCGACGTCGGTGTAGATCTCGCAGACGTCGGCGTGCAGGGCTGCGGCGAGCGCCACTGCGGTGGTGTCCGAGCCGCCCCGGCCCAGGGTGGTGACGTCCTTGGTGTCCTGGGAGACGCCCTGGAAGCCGGCCACGATGACCACCGAGCCCTCGTCGAGCGCGCCCTTGAGGCGCCCGGGGGTGACGTCGATGATGCGCGCGCGGCCGTGCACCGAGGTGGTGATCACACCGGCCTGCGAGCCGGTGAACGAGCGGGCTTCGTACCCCAGGTTGTGGATGGCCATGGCGAGCAGCGCCATGGAGATCCGCTCCCCGGCGGTGAGCAGCATGTCCAGCTCGCGGCCCGGCGGCAGCGGGCTGACCTGGTTGGCCAGGTCGAGCAGCTCGTCGGTGGTGTCCCCCATCGCGGAGACCACCACCACCACGTCGTCGCCGGCCTTGCGGGCGGCGACGATGCGCTCGGCCACCCGCTTGATCCGCTCGGCGTTGGCGACGGAGGACCCGCCGTATTTCTGCACCACGAGTGCCACGACGGTGCACTCCCTCCCAGTAACCCTGAGCGTGCCGACGCCGCCGGAACCGGGGCCGGCGGCGCGTGTCAGACCCCTTGAGGGTATCCGGCGGGCAACGACGGCGGGTCAGGTGATCCCACCATCCGGCCCGCGCGGGCCAGCGAGGGTCGGTCCCACCAGGTCGGGCGGTACGCGGGGAAGACCCCGTCCGACACGCCGGAACAAGCCCGGTACGCGTCGGCACCCACCAACGGCCCGCACCCACCAGAATGGGCCGGTGCCCGCCCTCATCCGCCCGACCGGCCGTGTGCTCGGGCCGCTCGTGATCGCCCTGCCAGCACTCCTGACTGCCTGCACCAGTGCGCAGCCCCCGAGCCCGATGCCCACGGAAACCGGGGTGGTCGAGGTGGAGGCGGCCCGGGACGAGCTGGCCGCGCTGGCCGCGGCCGCCCAGGACCGCCACCTGGTGGCGCAGTACGTGTACAGCCGGGCGGGTCAACCGGACCGCACCATCGTCTTCACCAGCGCGAACGATGGCAGCTGGCGGGTCGACGTGCCGGGGGGTGCCCTGGGTGGCGCCGCCGACGTCTCGATGGCCGCCACGGCCGACGGGCTGTTCCAGTGCGCCCTGCCGTCGGTCGGCCGACCGGAGTCGGCGAGCTGCGTACGCCTCGGTGACCGCGACGACGCGATCCCGCGCCGGTCGGACCCCCGGATCCAGCATCCGCTCACCGACTGGCTGGACGTGCTCACCGACCGGCGCGCGCCGTTGGCGGTGGCCCCGGCCAGCGCGCCGGAGGGCGTCACCGGCACCTGTTACTCGGTGGAGTCCACCTCGGCGTCGCTCAACGCCCCGCTGGACGTGGGCATCTACTGCTACGACCGGGACGGCACGACGACCGGCGTGCGGACCGGAGCGGGGACGTTGCGGCTGGCCGCACCACCCGGCCCGGCACCGGCCACCGTGCAACTCGCCGGGCCGGTGGTGGTCGACCGGGACCCGCTCGACACCGCAGCGCCGCCGACGCCTGACCCGTCGGACAGCCCGAGCGCGGGAACGTCCTGATCTTCGTCCCGTTACGGGTGCGTTTGACCACATTTTGCAGGTCCGCCCTGAGCCGCGAATCACCCATACAGGACGATTCACGCCATGGCTGACCTGACCCCGCTGCTCGCCTACCGCTGGAGCCCCTGGGCCTTCGACCCCAGCGCCGAGCTGACCCCGGACGAGGCGGCCTCGCTGCTGGAGGCGGCGCGCTGGGCGCCCTCGGCGGAGAACCGGCAGCCCTGGCGGTTCGCCGTGGGCCACCGGGAAGACGAGACCTGGAAGCGCATCCTGATCAGCCTCCCGGGCAGCGACCAGGGATGGGCTCGACACGCGGCCACCCTGGTGGTCGGCGCACACACCGGCGGCGACGCCGAGCGGGCCGCGTACGACCTCGGTCAGGCGATCGCCCACCTGACGTTGCAGGCCACCGCGCTCGGCCTGCACGTGCGCCAGCTCACCCGCTTCGACCAGGCCGGCCTCGCGACCGAGCTCGACCTGCCCGGCGCCGTCCGTCCACTGGTGGTCGCCGCCGTGGGCCGGCTCGGGGACCCGTTCGCCCTCCCGCCCGACCTGCGCGCCCGGGAGATCGGCCTGCGCCGCCGTCGCCCGGTCGCCGATCTGCTGCTCGCCTGATCACCCCGGCGGGTCACCCTCCCCGGCTGGCCCGGAGCAGGACGCTCGCGGCGTCGCTGTTGCGGTAGAGGACGTGCCGACCCTGTCGAGACCGGTGGACCAGCCCGGCTGCGCGCAGCGCGGCCAGGTGCTGGGAGACGTTTCCGGCGGACATGCCGGTGAGTCGGGCCAGGTCGGTGGTGGTGGTCGCCGTGTCGAGCAGGTGCAGCAGTGCGGCGCGGCCGGGGCCGATCACCCGTGCCAGCGGGTCGCCGGGCGGTGAGGGCGTCGCCTCCCAGAGCGTCCCGACCGCCCGGACCGGGTACGCGCCGGCCGGCAGTGAATCCTCCAGCAGGTTCCACAGCACATTCCGCCCGCTGAACACCGTCGGGTTCAGCGCCAACCCGCGACCGCGCAGGTCGAAGTCCCGCTCGAACGTGTCGTCGCTGATCACCCGGTCGCCGTGCCAGCGCAGGCTCGGGTGGAGCTGCTCGAAGAATCGACCGGCGCCGCTCTCGGCGAGCTGCGCGGCGCGGTACGCCACGTCGGCGTCGAGCAGCGCCCGCATCCGCGGCCAGTCCGGGGCGATCGCCTCGTCGTGCCAGACACGCACCGCGTCGACGACCTGCGGCAGCAGCCCGCCGGGGTCGGCGAGCAGCGCCTGCCCGAACGGATTGAGCGGCCGGCGCGGGGTGGTCGCCAGCAGGTCCTGGACCACCACGGCCGGCGGGGTCGCCGCAATCTGGTCGAGCTGCTCGGCCATCTCCACGTTCGGCCGGGCCGCCGGGGTGAGGAAGTCGGGCAACCAGCGCCCCCGCCCGACCAGGTGCGTCAGCGGTCCGACCCGGTCGGCCACCTCGGGACGACGCAGAGTCACCCGGGCCCGGTCGATCCAGGGCAGGTGCACCGCGTAACGGACCGGGCTGGCCAGCGCCCACATGCTCATGACCGTCTCGTTGACCGGCGACACGGCGAGGCGCACTCCCGCCACGTCGGCCAGACTGAACCGCAATTCGGACATGCCACCCCCGGCGCAGGATTTGACTCAGCCTAAAAGGCTCGACCGAGGCCGTGGGGGCACGGTTCACTGCCGGCCATGGGGGCCAGAGAAACCATCCGTACCGCTGTCCGAAACGTCGTACCGCCGGCCGGGCTGACCCGCGCCCTGGCCGTGCAGGCGATGGTCTACGCCGTCGGCAGCGGCCTGTTCCACGCCGGCAGCGCCGTCTTCTTCACCCGGGCGCTGGGGCTCAGCGCCGCCCAGGTCGGGCTGGGGCTGTCCATCGCGGCGGGGGTGTCGCTGCTGGGCACGGTGCCGCTGGGCGGGCTCACCGACCGGTACGGGCCGCAGCGGATCTGGATCGTCGGGCTGGTGCTGGACGCGGCGCTCTTCGCGACCTACCCGTTCGTCGGCGGCTTCGCCGGGTTCCTCGCCGTGGTGGTGGCGCTGGCCGCCGTTGACGCCGCGACCGGCGTGGCTCGGCAGGTCTACTCCATCAACGCGCTGCCCCCGGCCGAACGGGTCACGGCGATGGCGTACCAGCGCTCGTCGCTGAACGTCGGCTTCGGGCTGGGAGCGGTGATCAGCGGCCTGGTGCTGGCGGTGGACACCATCGAGGCGTACCGGGGAATGGTGTGGTTCATCTCGATGGTCTTCCTGGTCACGGCTCTCTTCGTGCGGCGACTGCCCCGGCTGCCGCAGGTGGCCCGACCGACGGAGCCGATGAGTCGGCTCGCCGTGCTGCGGGACCGCCCGTTCATGGTGGTGTCCCTGCTCTCCGGGCTGCTCACCGCGCACCAGACGCTCTACCTGACGGTGATGCCGCTCTGGATCCTCACCCACACCGACGCCCCGAAGACGATCATCGCCGGGCTGGTGCTGCTCAACACGGTCCTGATCGTGCTGCTCCAGGTACGCGTCAGCCGGGGCGCCGACACCGCGTCGGGCGCGGCTCGGGCCTCTCGTCGGGGCGCCCTGCTGATCGCCCTGTTCTGTCTGGTCCTGCCGATCTCCGGGCTGACCCGGGGCGCGCTCACCGTGGTGGTGCTGGTGGCCGCCGCGACGGTGCTGATCCTGGCCGAGCTGATCGAGTCGGCGGGCGCCTGGGGCCTCACCGCCACCCTGCCGCCGGCCGACCAGCGCGGCGCGTACGTGGGGGCGTTCCGGCTCGGCTCCCAGGTGCAGTATCTGATCGCCCCGGTCGGTCTGACCGCGCTCGGGGTGACCACCGGCGGGTGGGGATGGATACCGGCCGCAGCGATCTTCGTGCTGGTCGGGCTGGCGATCGTACCCGTAGTGGGTTGGGCCGGGCGGACACCGCGGCTGGGTGCTGCGGCGCCGGAGCGGACCATGACGCCGGTCCCATAGTCCGGACCTACCTTCCCACCCCCCTTTTCATCACGTAGGGTGACCTGGTCATGTGGCAGGCGCTCGTTCTCCTTAGCCGCCGCGACGAGGCCTGACCGGCCGGCACCTCGTCGCGGAGTTGCATCGCGCCGTCCAGCACATCCGATTTTCTTCTCGGCACCGCCGCGCACCGTTGCCCGGCATCTCGCCGACACCTTCCGATCTGCTGACGCCACATGTTCCAGGGAGCACTCTGAGATGGCTCAACCTGTCACCGATGCCGAGACCGATCCGTTCGCTCGGCAACGCCCGAGCCGGATGCCGTACCACCGCTACCAGCCCTACCGGGAGCAGTTCCGGGTCGAGCTGCCGGACCGCAGCTGGCCCACCCGCACCGTCGAGGCGGCCCCACGGTGGTGCGCGGTGGATCTCCGCGACGGCAACCAGGCACTGATCGACCCGATGTCGCCCGAGCGCAAGCGGCGGATGTTCCAGCTGCTGGTCCAGATGGGCTACAAGGAGATCGAGGTCGGCTTCCCGTCGGCCAGCCAGACCGACTTCGACTTCGTCCGGCAGCTCATCGAACAGGACATGATCCCGGACGACGTGACCATCCAGGTGCTCACGCAGTGCCGGGAGCACCTCATCGAGCGGACCTTCGAGTCGCTGCGGGGCGCGAAGCGGGCCATCGTGCACTTCTACAACTCGACCTCCACCCTCCAGCGTCGAGTGGTCTTCGGCCTGGATCGGGACGGCATCTCCGACATCGCCACGACCGGCGCTCGGCTCTGCCAGAAGTACGCGGAGATCCACACTCCGGACACCGACATCTTCTACGAGTACTCGCCGGAGTCGTACACGGGCACCGAGCTGGAGTACGCGCTGGAGGTCTGCTCCCGGGTGATCGACGTGATCGACCCGACGCCGGACCGGCCGCTGATCATCAACCTGCCGGCCACCGTCGAGATGGCCACCCCCAACGTGTACGCCGACTCGATCGAGTGGATGCACCGGCACCTGCCGCGCCGCGACAGCGTGATCCTGAGCCTGCACCCGCACAACGACCGGGGCACCGGGGTGGCCGCCGCCGAGCTGGGCCTGCTGGCGGGCGCGGACCGGATCGAGGGCTGCCTGTTCGGCAACGGCGAGCGCACCGGCAACGTGGACCTGGTGACGCTGGGGCTCAACCTCTTCTCCCAGGGCATCGACCCGATGATCGACTTCTCGAACATCGACGAGATCCGGCGCGCCGTTGAATATTGCAACCAACTGCCGGTGCACGAGCGCCACCCGTACGCGGGCGACCTGGTCTACACCGCCTTCTCCGGCTCCCACCAGGACGCCATCAAGAAGGGCTTCGACGCCCTGGCGGCCGACGCGAAGGCTGCCGGCGTACCGGTGGACGAGCAGACCTGGGCAGTGCCGTACCTGCCGATCGACCCGAAGGACCTGGGCCGCACCTACGAGGCGGTCATCCGGGTCAACTCGCAGTCCGGCAAGGGCGGCGTCGCGTACATCATGAAGAGCGAGCACCAACTGGACCTGCCGCGGCGGCTCCAGATCGAGTTCTCCGGTGTGGTGCAGCAGGTCACCGACCACGATGGTGGCGAGGTCGACCCGGGCGCCATGTGGGAGATCTTCGCGACGCACTACCTGCTCGACCACCAGCCCGACCCGGCCGTCCGGTTGTCCAGCTACACGATCGGCACGATCGACGGCAAGGTCGAGATCGAGGCCCAGGTCGGCGTGGGCGACGAGCAACGCTCGCTCACCGCGGTCGGCAACGGCCCGATCGACGCGTACGTGAACGCGCTGCACTCGATCGGCGTGGGCGTGCGGGTGCTCGACTACCACGAGCACGCGCTCTCCTCCGGTGGGGACGCGCAGGCCGCCGCGTACGTGGAGTGCGAGGTGGACGGTCGCACGGTCTGGGGTGTCGGCACCGACGCCAACATCGTCACCGCCTCGATCAAGGCGGTCACCAGCGCCGTCAACCGCGCCCGCCGCTGACCTACGCGCGACACCCCCGGAGCAGCTACTTCGGGGGTGTCGCGGCGGGCATCGAGTGGCAGGGCTGCGACGGCGGGGCTGCCCGGGGCGGTCGGTGGACCAGCACGAGGGCCAGCACCGCCCCGGCCACGAGCAGGCCGGCGCACCACTCCATCGCGCCCCGGAACGCGTCGGTCAGCTCGGCCTTCTGCTCGTACCCGCCGCCGGACAGGCCGACCAGCAGCGGCAGCGCCGCCACCGCGAGCAGACCGCCGGCCCGGGACGCCGCGTTGTTGAAGCCGCTGGCGACCCCGGAGAACCGGTCCTGCACGGCGGCCAGCACCGACGCGGTCAGTGGTGCCACGACCAGGGTCAGCCCGATGCCGAAGAGCAGCACCCCGGGCAGCACGTCGGTCCAGTACGACGCGCCCGGTCCCACGCCGCGCAGCAGCAACAGACCGATCGCGGCCACCACCGGTCCGATGGCCAACGGCAGCCGGGGGCCGATCCGGGCCGACAACGCTCCGGCTCGGGCCGACCCGACCAACAGCAGCAGGGTCATCGGCAGCAGCGCGATGCCGGTGCGGAAGGCCGACCACTCGACCACGTTCTGCAGGTAGACGGCGAAGAAGAAGGTGAAGCCGCCGAGCGCCGCGTAGACGACCACAGTGAAGATGTTCAGCACCGAGAAGAGCCGACTGCTGAACAGCCCGGTGGGCAACATCGCAGCGTCGCCGCGCCGCCGTTCCAACAGGACGAAGGACACCGCCGACAGCACTCCGACCACTGCCGCGATCAGCACCGGCGCGGAGTCGAAGCCGCGCGCCGGCGCGTCGATCAGGGCGTACGTGACACCGGCGAGCGCGAGTGCTCCGAGCAGCGCTCCCGCGACGTCGAACCGCCGTCGGGTCCGCCCCGGGTCTTCGGTCCGGGAGGCGCTCTCGTCCCGGCTCTCCGGCACCCAGTGCATCGCGGCCAGCACCACCAGCACGGCGATCGGCAGGTTGAGGAAGAAGATCCAACGCCAGGAGAGCGCGTCGATCAGCCAGCCACCGATGAAAGGGCCGAGCGCTGTGGACACCCCGGACAGCCCGGCCCAGGCGCCGATCGCCCGGCCCCGGTCGTCCGGGTGGAAGCTGGCCTGGAGCACCGACAGCGACCCGGGTGTGAGCAACGCCCCGCCGGCTCCCTGGAGGAAACGGGCCGCGATCAGCCAACCGGTGCCCTGGGCCAGCCCGCACAGCACGGACGCGGCGGTGAACCAGACCACGCCGATGAGGAAGATGCGTCGCCGACCGAAGCGGTCCCCGAGTGCGCCGCCGAGCAGCACGAAAGCCGCCAGCATCAGCAGGTAGCCGTTGATGGTCCACTGGAGATCGGCCACGTTCGCGCCGAGATCCTGCCCGAGTTTCGGCAGCGCCACGTTGACGACAGTGCTGTCGAGGAAGACCATGCCTGAGGCGAGTACGGCGGCGAGCAGCGTCCCACGGCCGGCGGCGGTGCCCATTCGGAGGGCAGGCGCCGGTACGGGTGCGGTCATCCCACCAATCTGCCCTGCCTGATGTGGGAGACGCCACGAAATGCCAAAACCATCCCCGGGTACTGTGCGCAATCGCCGGGAGACCGCAAGCTGGAGAGGTGTCGTCTGTGCGTACCACATCAGGACCGCGAGCGGCGGTGATCGCGCTCGCCGCGACGCTGACGCTCGGCGTGGCCGGTTGCGTCCCGCAGGACGAGCCGGACACTCCGCCGTCGAGCGGCGGCGGCAATGCCGTGCAGCAGCTCGGCCAGCTCACCGTCGCCACCGCAGGCTCGATGAAGGGCTACAGCCGGGACCACTTCCCGCACTGGCGGGACACCGGCAAGAACTGCGACGTGCGGGACAGCATCCTCCAGCGCGACGGCAAGGACGTGAAACTCTCCGGCTGCAACGTGGTCGGTGGTCGCTGGGAGAGCGTGTACGACGGCCGCAGCGCCGCCGATCCCGCCGATGTGGACATCGACCACATGGTGCCGTTGGCCAACGCGTGGCGCTCGGGTGCCGACGAGTGGGACGACCGCAAGCGCGGCGACTTCGCCAACGACACGACACGTCCGCAGCTCATTGCGGTTTCGGCGTCCTCGAACCGGTCAAAGGGTGACCAGGACCCGTCGCAGTGGAAGCCGGCGAACCGTGAGTACTGGTGCAAGTACGCTGAGAGCTGGGTGACGGTCAAGCACTACTGGCGGCTGACGGTGACCACCGCCGAGAAGGCTGCCCTGACCGACATGTTGGAGGGCTGCACAGTGGGGAGTGAATCGTGACCGCCGCCGAGGAGAGCGCTGGCACCGGCCCGGCCGCCGCCGGCATGACCGCGGACGGCACCGCCGAGGCGCCCGCCGCCGTGCCGGGTGCCGGCATGGTCGCGGATGCGGGCGGGGCCGCTGGCCCGCAGAGCCGCACCACCGACATCGTGCCCGGCCCAGGCGGGGTGATGACCGACGAGGTCGGCGTCGTCACCGGCGACCTGACCCTGCGCACCGAGTACGCGGACGGCAAGGTCACCCTGCGGGTCCAGTACAAGGACGCCGACGAGTGGTATGTGGTCACCGGCGCGTCGGTGGCGTTGGCCGACCCGGCGGGTCTGGACGCGGTGCACGGCGTCGCGGTGGGCCTGCTCAACCGCCCGGAGGGCTGAGCAGCTCCGACGTCGCCGGCACCGCGTCCAGTCTCAGACGTACGAGCCGGGCTCGGTGGGCGCGGAGACCACGGCCGGCGCGTCCCCCTCGCCCTCGGGGCGGACGATCTGCGCGCTGACCCCGTGCGGGCGCAGCTCGCCGCTGGCGATCTGCTCGGCCCAGTGGCAGGCCACCCGGCTGACACCGATGTCCCGCAGCACGGGCCGCTCGTCCGCGCAGCGGGTGGGCTGCGCCCACGGGCAGCGCGTGTGGAAACGGCAGCCGGACGGCGGGTTGGCCGGCGACGGCAGGTCACCGGCAAGCAGGATCCGCTCCCGACGGTCCTCCACGTCCGGGTCCGGCACCGGCACCGCGGACATCAACGCCCGGGTGTACGGGTGCAGCGGCTCGTTGTAGAGACGGTCGCTCGGCGCCTCCTCGACCAGCGCGCCCAGGTACATGACGCCGACGGTGTCGGAGATGTGCCGGACCACCGCGAGGTCGTGCGCGATCACCAGGTAGGTCAGCCCCAGGCTGTCCTGAAGTTCGTCGAGCAGGTTGACGACCTGGGCCTGGATCGACACGTCGAGTGCCGAGACCGGCTCGTCGGCCACGATCAGCTCCGGCCCGAGCACCAGCGCCCGGGCGATGCCGATGCGCTGCCGCTGCCCGCCGGAGAACTCGTGCGGATAGCGGGACAACGCCCAGCGGGGCAGCCCCACCGCGTCCAGGGTCTCCCCGATGATCCGCCTGCGGTCGGTGCGGTCGGCGCCGATCCCGTGGGTCTGGAGGCCCTCGGTCAGGATCGACTCGACGTTCTGCCGCGGGTCGAGGCTGGACATCGGGTCCTGGAAGATCATCTGCATCCGGCGACGCATGCTGCGCAGCTTGCCGGGCGCCAGCGTGGTCAGCTCGACGCCGTCGAAGCTCACCTCGCCCGCGGTCGGCGGGGTCAGCTGGAGCAGCGCCCGACCGAGCGTGGACTTACCGCAGCCGGACTCGCCGACCAGGCCGTACGTCTTTCCACGCGCGATGCTCAGGTCGACCCCGTCGACGGCCTTCACGTGGCCGACCACCCGGTCGAAGAGCACACCCCGCTTGATCGGGAAGTGCACCTTCAGGTCACGTACCTCGACGAGGATGTCGTTCTCGCTCACGCTGATTCCTCCTCGCGCGGGGCGGGCACCGTGCCGGGCACCGGCTCCGGGTTCACGCACCGGTAGCTACGTCCGTCGTACGCCTGCACCAGCTCCGGCGGCTCGCCCACGCACTCGTCGATCCGTCGGGAGCAGCGCGGGGCGAAGGCACAGCCGTCCGGCCAGGGCAGCAGGTCGCGGACCGAACCGGGGATCGGGTTGAGCTTCTCGCCCCGCCCGGCGTCCAGGCGCGGCACCGAGCCGAGCAGACCCACTGTGTACGGGTGCCGCGGCTGGCGGAACAGTGGACGACGGCGGGCCGTCTCCACCACCCGACCGCCGTAGAGCACGTTGACGGTGTCGACCATGCCGGCCACCACACCGAGATCGTGCGTGATCATCAGCAGCGCGGTGCCGGAGTCCCGGACCAGATCCTTGAGCAGCTCCAGGATCTGGGCCTGGATGGTGACGTCCAGCGCGGTGGTCGGCTCGTCGGCGATGAGCAACCGAGGCTGGCAGGCCACCGCCATCGCGATGAGCGCACGCTGGCGCATGCCACCGGAGAGCTGGTGCGGGTATTCCTTCAGCCGCCGCTCCGGGTCCGGGATACCGACCCGGTCCAGCAGCTCCGCCGCCTCCTTGGCGGCGGCCGCACCCTTCATCCCCCGGTGCCGGGTCAGCACCTCGGTCACCTGCAACCCGATCGGGATCACCGGGTTCAGCGAGGAGAGCGGGTCCTGGAAGATCATCGCGATGTCCCGGCCACGGATGTCCCGCCGTGACCGGTCGTCGAGCTGGAGCAGGTCCGTGCCGTCGAAGACGGCCTTGCCGCCGACCCGGAGGCCGGGTTGCTTCGGCAGCAGACCCATGATCGCGAGCGAGGTGACGCTCTTGCCGCAGCCGGACTCGCCGACCAGGCCGACCACCTCACCGGCGTCGACCGAGAAGGACACCCCGTCGACCGCGTGCACGGCCCGCTGGCCGCGCCGGGCGAACGTGACGGACAGATCGTCAACTTCGAGCAGTGCCATTATCGGGCCTACTTCCGCAGCTTCGGGTCGAGGGCCTCACGCATCGCCTCACCGAGCAGGGTGAAGCCGAGCGCGGTGATGATGATCGCGACGGCCGGGTAGATCGCCAGCGACGGCCGGATACCGAGGTACTGCTGCGCGTCGGCGAGCATGACACCCCACTCCGGTACGGCCGTGTCCGGGTTGCCGAGGCCGAGGAACGAGAGCGCCGCAGCCTCGATGATCGCGGTGGCCAGGGTCAGCGTGGCCTGCACGATCACCGGGGCGAGCGAGTTCGGCACCACGTGGGTCAGCGCGATCTTCGACTTCTTGACACCGAGCGAGGTGGCCGCCAGCACGTAGTCGCTGTTGGCCTGGGAGATCATCGAGCCGCGCAGCAGCCGGGCGAACACCGGCACCGAGACCACGCCGACCGCGATCATCACAGTGGTCAGGCTGGCCCCGAGCAGGGCGGCGATGCTCACCGCGAGCAGCAGGCTCGGCATCGCCAGCAGCATGTCGATGAACCGCATCAGGGTCGTGTCGATCCAGCGCCCCCACCGGCCACCGAGACCGGCCGCAGCACCGGAGACGCCACCGATGACCGCGCCGATCGCCAGACCGATCAGGGTGGAGACCACACCGACGAGCAGGGTCTGGCGGGCACCCACGATCATCCGGCTGAACTCGTCACGGCCCTGGTGGTCGTAGCCGAACCAGTGGTCGCCGTTCGGGCCGGGAATGACACCGGGCTTGATCAGCCCTTCCCGGATGCCGATCGTGTCCGTCGCCGCGTACGGCACGAGGAACGGTCCGATGACCGCGACCAGCACGAACAGCGCCAGGATGACGGCGCCGACGATCGCGGCCGGGTTGCCGCGCAGCCGGCGGAACGCCTCCTGCCAGAGGCTGACGCCACGCTCGTCGTCACGGGCGGCCAGTTCGGAGAGCCGGTCGATCTTCTCGCGCTTCTTGCCCGGGCTGAGTGTCATCGCACCCTCACCCTCGGGTCGATGAAGCTGTAGGAGAGGTCCACCAGGAGGTTCACCAGCACGTACACCACCGCGATGATCAGAATGAAGCCCATCAGCACCGGATAGTCGCGCTGGCCGATGGCCTCGGCGACGAATGCTCCGATGCCACTGAAGGCGAAGACGGTCTCGGTCAGCACGGCGCCGGAGAGCAGGCCGCCCGCGAGCAGACCGATCGAGGTGGCCACCGGCAGCATCGCGTTGCGCAGCACGTGCCGGCGACGGACCGTCTGCTCGGTCAGGCCCTTCGCCTCGGCGGTGCGCACGAAGTCCTCGTTGAGCACCTCCAGCACGCTCGCCCGGGTGATCCGGACGATGATCGCCAGCGGGATGCTGGCCAGCGCGATGGCGGGCAGCACCAGGTGCCAGAGCGCGTCGGCGGCGGCGTCCCACTCGCGGGTCATCAGGCCATCGAGGACGAAGAAGTTGGTGACCCGGGTCGCCTCCAGCGTCGGGTCCTGCCGGCCACTGGACGGGAACCAGTGCAGGTTCTCCGAGAAGATCGCCTTGAGCACGTAGCCCAGGAAGAACACCGGGATGCAGATGCCGATCAGCGAACCGCCCACGGACGCGTGGTCCAGGAAACGGCCGCGACGGCGGGCGGCCAGGTAGCCCAGCGGGATGCCGATGCCGATCGCGATGATCATCGCGGTGATGGTCAGCTCGACGGTGCCGGGGAAGCGCTCGATGAACTCCGTGGTGACCGCCCGCTTGGTGGAGGTCGAGGTGCCCAGGTCGAGCTTGATCATCCGCCGGACGAACCGGCCGTACTGCACCAGGATGGGCTCGTCGAGCCCCATGTTGCGGCGGATGGCGGCACGCATCTCGGGCGTGCCGCGCTCGCCGAGGATGGCGGTCTCGGGGCCGCCGGGGAGCCGGCGGAGCCAGATGAAGAGCAGAAGGGAGAGCCCGAACAGCGTGGGTATCAGCTGAAGCAGGCGCCTGACGATGAACCGGAACACGGCGGCCTCGAAGGGGTGCGGAGGGTTGCGGGCGGGCGCTGTGCGACAGCGCCCGCCCGCGTTCCTTGCGTCAGATCAGGACTTACTTGAACTCGGCGGTTGCGAAGCGCTCGTCGGTGAGCGGGCTCGCCTTGACGCCGGTCACGTCCTTGCCGAACACGATCGCCGGCGGCGAGTGCGAGATCGGCACACCGGGCAGGAACTCCATCACGGACTTGTTCAGGGCCTTGTACTTCTCGGTCCGGGCCGCGATGTCCGCGGTGGTGTCCGCGTCCTTGAACTGGTCGAACAGGGCCTTGTTGTTGAAGCCCCACTCGTCCTTCGGCCGGTCGAAGAAGGTGCCGATGAAGTTGTAGGCGTCGCCGTAGTCACCGGTCCAGCCCAGGAAGTGGATGTCGTGCTTGCTGCCCGAGGTGGTGGCGTTGAGGTAGTCCGGGCTCCACTTGAGCGGGATCGCCTCGACGGTGATGCCAACCGCCTTCAGGTCCGCCGACAGCAACTCGAAGATGTCCTTCGGGTTCGGCATGTACGGCCGGGTGACCTCGGTCGGGTAGTGGAACTTCAGCGTCAGGTTCGACGCGCCCGCCTCGGCCAGCAGCGCCTTCGCCTTGGCCGGGTCGTAGTTGTACTTCGGAACGTCGCCGCTCCAGCCCTCGACGGTGTCGGGCATGAAGTTCTCGGCGACCTTGGCGCCCGGGGGCAGCTTCGAGTCGACCAGCTGCTGACGGTTCAGCGCGTACGCGATGGCCTGCCGGACCTTCGGGTCGGCGAGCTTCGGGTTGCCCTTCTGGTTGATCGCCAGGTAGAGCACGTTGAACGCCGGGCGGGTGAGCATGTTGAAGCCCTCGCCCTTCAGCGGCTCGACGTCGGCCGGGCCAACCAGGTCGTAGCCCTGGATGTCGCCGGAGCGCAGCGCCTGCTTGCGGGCGTTCTCGTCCGAGATCGTCTTGAAGATCAGGGTCTTCAGCTTGGCCTTGGCGCCCGAGTAGTCGTCGTTGCGCTCCAGGGTCAGCGTCTTGTTGGCGACGTCCCAGGCCTTGAACTTGAACGGGCCGGTGCCGGTCGGGTGCGCCGTCGCGTACGCCGGGTACTTGATGTCCTCGGCGGTGCCCGCGACGTTGCTCGCGTCGAACTCCTGCAGCGCCTTCGGGCTGTGGATGGAGAACGAGGGGAGCATCAGCGCGGCCGGGATCTTGCTGGAGACCCGGGTGAACGCGAGGTCCACAGTGGTCGCGTCCTTGGCGGCGCACGACTTGAAGAGGCTCGCCGGCAGGTCTTCGCTCTCGTTCTTCGCGAAGCCACCCATGACGTCCTGCCAGTACGCGGTCACGTCCGGGCTCTGCATGAGGCCCTTGGCGTTGTACCAGCGGTTGAAGTTGACGCAGACGGCCTCGGCGTTGAAGTCGGTGCCGTCGTGGAACTTCACGCCCGAACGGAGCTTGAAGGTCCAGGTGGTGCCCGCGGCGTCCGGGGTCCAGGACTCGGCCAGGCCGGGGGTGACCTTCGTGCCACCCTCCTCCGGTCGGACCAGGGTCTCGAAGACCTGACGCGCCACACGCAGCGACTCACCGTCGCTGGCGAAGCTCGGGTCGAGCACCTTCGGGTCTCCGGCGACGCCGAAGACGAGGGTGTCCTTCTTGCTACCACCGGATTTGTCGTCGTCGCGGTTGCTCTCGGCGCAGCCTGCTACCGCGAGGGCCGCGACCGCGATGGCCGCGATCGCGACCTTCGGCCTGGGTGCACGCATGTGTGCTTCACCTCGTCCTTGGGGGTACGGACAACGTGGTGACAGGGGTCACCGATGGCGGTGACCATAGCTCCCGTTGCGTCCACCCGGAAACCGCCAGGTGGACGGTTGGTATCGGATCGTGCCTCAACCGCCGCTTGACATTCGATTCGAAGGTAAACGGCCCCAAAAACCGATCAATCTGCATCCGCGATGCCAAACTGTTACGTCGAACAGCCCCGATGAGGGATCAAGTGTCAGATCAATTCCGGGCAGTGACGCCCACCGACACGACGATGGCCGGCACCCGATTCGGGCGCCGGCCATCGGCCGTGGATAGATGTCAGACCGCCCGGCGACCCTCGAAGGCCCGACCCAGGGTGATCTCGTCGGCGTACTCCAGGTCGCCGCCGACCGGCAGCCCACTGGCCAGTCGGCTCACCGCGATGCCCATCGGCTTCACCATCAGCGCCAGGTAGGTGGCGGTCGCCTCGCCCTCGGTGTTCGGGTCCGTGGCCAGGATCAACTCCCGCACCCCGCCACCACCGAGCCGAATCAGCAGCTCCCGGATGCGCAGATTGTCCGGGCCGATCCCCTCCAGCGGATTGATCGCGCCGCCCAGCACGTGATAGCGACCGCGGAACTCACCCGTCCGCTCGACGGCCACCACGTCCTTGGGCTCCTCCACCACACACAGCACCTCGTCGGTGCGGCGCGGGTCGCGGCAGATCCGGCACTGTTCGGACTCGGCCACGTTGTAGCAGGTCGTGCAGAACCGCACCAGCTCCTTGACCTTGCGCAGCGCGCCGGCCAGCCGGTTGACGTCGGCAGGGTCCGCCGACAGGACGTGGAACGCGATCCGCTGAGCGCTCTTCGGGCCCACGCCCGGCAGCCGACCCAGCTCGTCGATCAGGTCCTGGATGGCACCTTCGTACATCTGCCGCCTCAGAAACCGGGCAGGCCGAGGCCGCCCATGCCACCGGCGACCGGGCCCATCTTGCGCTCGGTCAGCTCCCGGGCCGCCTCGGCGGCGTTGTGCACGGCCGCGACGACCAGGTCCTCCAGCGTCTCCACGTCATCCGGGTCGACGGCCTTCGGGTCGATCTTGATGGCCTTGAGCTCACCGGAGCCGGAGACGGTCGCGGTGACCAGCCCACCGCCGGCGGTGCCGGTCAGCTCGGCCTCGGCCAGCTCAGCCTGGGCGGCGGCGATCTGCTGCTGCATCTTCTGCGCCTGCTTCAGCATCTGCTGCATGTTCGGCTGTCCACCTGGGCGCACGGATGGCTCCTTCTCGCACTCGTCTGCTCGGCCGCCGCCCAGCCTATCCGCTGGGACCGACCCCGCCCCGCCCGGAGGCGTCCGCCCACGCCGAGCCTTCGGGTACGGCTACCACTACCCCGAACCGGGCATCTGCCGGTAGTGCGCCCAGAGCCGTCGCACTGGTGTGCTCGTGGCATGAATCTCAACCCCACCGGCCGGGTCGGCGCGCTGTGCTGGGCTGCGGCAGCACCGATCTTCCTCGTCGCCAGCCTGGTCACCGGCCTGCGGTGGCGCGAACCGACCTACAGCTGGGCCCTGCACAACATCAGCGACCTCGGCAACGCCCACTGCGGCGTCTGGGACACCACCAGGCCCCGCTACGTCTGCTCGCCCTGGCACCCGCTGATGAACGCCGCGATGCTGACCACCGGAGTGCTGCTCGCCGCCGGGATCCTGCTGACCTGGCGACTGCTCGGTCGCGGCGGCGTGGTGCGCTCGGCCCAGATGCTCCTGCTGGTGGCCACCGGCGGGTACGCCCTGGCGGCCCTCTACCCGGCCGACGTCGACGAGAACCTGCACGTCCTCGGAGCATTCCTGATCATGGGCCTGGGCAACGTCGGCCTGCTCCTCGCCGGCTTCGCGCCGGGCACCACGACGCTCGGCCGGTGGCGACCGCTCACCCTCACCGCAGGGCTCATCGCCCTGGTAGGAACCGTGTTGTTCTTCGCCCAACAGGGCGTCGGGATCGGGGTGGGCGGCATGGAACGAGTCGCCGTACTGCCCTTCCCCCTCTGGGCCTGCTGCCTCGGCGTCCTGCTAGCCGAAAGACCTGCCAGCCTGCCTCGCTCAAACCCAAGCAAGGTCCACTAGTTCCTTGATCGTTGGCAGCTGAGCAACTCGACACGCCGCACACGGCACTGCTGAGCTGCCACCGATCGCCGCGACGCAGTCCCCTACCGGGCGTCGACCTCGTCGATCTTTTCCGCTCCGAAGGTCTCCCGGAGCAGCCGTACCGCCTGCTCCTCACTGGACTCCCGGGCGGTCTTCTCGTCGATGACCTCGTCCAACGGCTCGTCGCCCGGGTCGAACCCCTCGTAGACCGGGGTCGCCGGCGCCGCGCCGCCCGGCCGACCACCGCGCGTCGGGCCGTCGAAGTCCGGGTCGTAGGGAGGCTCGCCCGCCCATTCGGCGTCCGCGACGGGCCGGGCTGCCGCTGGGGTACGCGCACCGCGCCCCGCCGCCGCAGCGCGAGCCGCGGCGATGGCGCTGCTCACCGGTGCGTTACCGGCTGTCGCCGGCTGCCGGGCCGCCGGCGTCGGGTTGTCCCGTCCGCCCGGCTTACCGCCACCGGCCGATGCGCCGGTGGCACCCGCAACACCTGGTCCACCGCCGTTCGCGGTGCGGCCGTTGGCGGTACCGCCGTTCGCGCTGCCCCCGGTCGTGCTGGCCGATGCGGGGGCCGAGCCAGAGCCGCCCGACGCGGCGTCGGCACCTGATCCGTCGCCCGACGCGCCGCCGGGGCGGGCGGCCTCCGGCCAGTCCTCGTCATCGGTCGCCGCTGCCGCGGAGGCACCGCCGCCTGGGCGCGCCGCCTCCGGCCAGTCGTCCTCGTCATCGGCCGCGCCGGCCTGTGCTGCGCCCGGCCCACCCGCACCGTCTGCGGCAGCGGGTTGGGCTCCGCCCTGCCGACGTGCACCGTGATCATCCGCAGCGGTGCGCGGTGCTGCGCCCTGGTGACCCGCACCGGAGCCGCTTCCGTTCACGCCGACAGCGCCGCGCGCACCCGGACCGGTGGTGCCGGTCGCATTCGCTGCGCTGGACGGCGCATGAGTCGGCCCAGCGGCACCGGTCGAGGTCGGTGCGACGGGCGGCGCGCTCGTCGGGCTGGTAGCAATCGGTGCGGCGGGCGGCGCGCTCGTCGGGCTGGCAGCAGTCGGTGCGGCCGGCGGCGCACTCGTCGGGCTGGTAGCAGTCGGTGCGACGGGTGGTGCACTCGTCGGGCTGGTAGCGATCGGTGCGGCCGTCGGGCTGGCAGCAGTCGGCGCGGCCGGCGGCGCGCTCGTCGGGCTGGCGGCGGGTCGGGCCGGAGCGGCCTGTTGTGAGCGCTGCGAGCCGGACAGCGACACGCCACCGCGCTCACCGGCCACCTCGCAGCGGATCTGCCAGCGCCCGCCCAACTCCTCGTAGAGCGCGTCGGTCAGTACAGCCGCGTGGTCGGCCATCATCTTGGCCAGCACTGTCGACTTCACCGTCAGCACCAGCATGTCGCCGTCGAGTTCGCGTACGACCGCGTCGCGCATCAGGGCCGCGATCCGCTTGTTGGTCCGGTTGACCTTGCCGACCACGTCGGGCCAGACGCGGCGGACCGCGACCGCGTCCAACGCGGCAGCCGGCGCACCCGGTCGCGGTGGCACGGGCGTGGCCGGGTCGGGGAGCACCGCCGACGGCGGCACCACGCGACGCTGGGAGGGTGAGCCGGCGCCCGGCCCGGCGGGCGAGACAGGTGCGCCCTGATCAGCGGGTGACGACCCGACGGTGGCACCGGGTGATGCCGGGATGGGCGAGTCGGCGGGCGAGGCCGGCACGCCCGACACTGGCGCGCCCGAGGTCGGGACGCCCGAAGCCGGTGCGTTCGACGCCGGAGCGGTCGGGACCCGGCCGGCCGAGGCCGGAGCGCTCGACACCGCGGCGCTCAGGTCGACGGCGTTCCGGGTCGGGGACGCCGCCGGGTCGACCTCCCACGGCGGTGCGGAGGTCGGGGCGTTGGTGGGTGCGGGGCCTGCGGCAGCCGGGACCGGTGGGGCCTGCTGTGGGCGTACCCCTGGGTGGGCTGCTGGCGCGAAGCCGGCGGCGGCCGGCGGCGCGTCGGTGCCGCTCAGGGTGAGCCGACGTTCCATCCGCTCAAGCCGCTGGAGGAGGCCACCGGCGGAGTCGTCCACGCCGGGCAGCAGCATCCGGGCGCAGATCAGCTCCAGCAGCAGGCGGGGCGCGGTGGTGCCGCGCATCTCCACCAGGCCGTCGTGCACGATGTCGGCGCAGCGGGAGAGCGTGGCCGGGCCAAGCTGGGAAGCCTGGGCGGCCATCCGCTCGATCTGGTCGGCCGGGCCGTCGATCAGGCCCTTCGCGGCGGCGTCCGGCACCTGCTGGATCACGATGAGGTCGCGTAGCCGTTCCAGCAGGTCGGCGGCGAACCGGCGCGGGTCGTGTCCGGCCTCGGCGACCCGGTCGACGGTGGTGTACGCGGCGGCGCCGTCCCCGGCGGCCAGCGCGTCGCACATCTCGTCGATCAACGCGGCATCGGTGACCCCGAGCAGCGCGGCGGCCCGCGCGTAGGTGACACCCTCCGGGCCGGCCCCGGCCATGAGCTGGTCGAGCACCGAGAGGCTGTCCCGGGCGCTGCCTCCACCGGCGCGGACCACCAGCGGGAAGACCGCCGGCTCGACGGCGACGCCCTCCGCCTGGGTGAGCTGCTCCAGGTACGGGCGGAGCACCTTCGGCGGGATCAGCCGGAACGGGTAGTGGTGGGTCCGCGACCGGATCGTGCCGAGGACCTTCTCCGGTTCGGTGGTGGCGAAGATGAACTTGACGTACTCCGGGGGCTCCTCGACCAGCTTGAGCAGGGCGTTGAAGCCCTGGGTCGAGACCATGTGCGCCTCGTCGATGACGTAGATCTTGAAGCGGCTGCTGGCCGGCGCGAAGAAGGCGCGCTCACGCAGCTCGCGGGCGTCGTCGACACCACCGTGGCTGGCCGCGTCGATCTCGATCACGTCGATCGAACCGGCACCGTCGGTGGCCAGCGAGCGGCAGGACTCACACTTGCCGCACGGCTCCGGGGTGGGGCCCTGCTCACAGTTGAGCGAGCGGGCCAGAATCCGGGCGCTGGAGGTCTTGCCGCAGCCGCGCGGCCCGGAGAAGAGGTAGGCGTGGTTGAGCCGTCCGCTGCGCAGCGCCTGCGACAGCGGCTCGGTCACGTGCTCCTGACCGATGACCTCAGCGAAGGTACGCGGCCGGTACTTGCGGTAGAGCGCCAGCGTCACTCGTCCCGCCTCCTCTCGACCGAGCCATTCTGCGCCGGTCGGGCGCGGGTGACCACCCACCACCCCGGCACCCCGGCTGCCGTGCTTGATCGACCGGGCCGCCAGGGCTTGATCGACCCCGCGCCGCGCCTGACCGACGCCGCGCCGCGCTTGATCGACTCGGCTTCCTGGAAGCCGCGGTATCCGCGTGGCCGGGACACCCCGACATCACGGAAGTCGAGTGGATCAACCGGCCCACAGACAAAAAGGCCTCCCGTGCACCCGGCAGAGCTCGCTTATCCTTGCTGCCTTCCGGCCCTGGGGAGGTTCACGAGATACCGCCGCACGGGAGGTGCCGCCCAGCCTACCCGACCGCCCGTCGATCTTCAGGGGGTGGTGGGGTGGCCCGGCCGACGGAGGCCTGTATCCTGGCTCGCGGAGGATTCGCCTAGAGGCCTAGGGCGCACGCTTGGAAAGCGTGTTGGGTTTACACCCTCACGAGTTCGAATCTCGTATCCTCCGCTCTCTCGAGCAGCACCAACGACAGGGCCGGCCCCACGGGGACCGGCCCTGACTCGTCTCCGCGCCCCGCATCCAACCCGCGCGCCTTCCCCCCTTCAGGCGCGAGCGCGGGCCCAGGACAGGAAGCGTTCGGTCAGCCGACCTGGGTCAACCTCGCTGAGCTGATCACTGGCCTCGGCGTGGAGCGTCGCCAGGTAGACGGTCAAAGCCAGCCGGTCGTGCCGGTATTCGCCGAGCAGCCGCAGCTTCGCCGCCGAGCAGGGCCAGGCGATGCCGCACGCCGCGCAGCGCCAGGTGGGTCGGGTCGGCAGATGGTTCCGGTAGCGGCGGCGGGGCACAGGCGAACCTCCTTCGCGGTGGACGGGGGTCGCCCCGTCGGGGCGACCCCCGGACTGACGCCGACCGCCGGGCTCCTGCGCCTCCACCGGTCACGCCGTCTTCTGCGGACCACCCTCTGGCGCGTCACCGGACAGGTACACCGCGTAGCGATATGGTCCTCAGATATTCGAGACATCCGATGGAGGGGCCGTGAACGATGCGCTTCGGGTGGCGCTCAGCGACACCGGGCACACCACCGAATCCCTCGCCGAGACGGTCGGCGTCGACCCGAAGACCGTGGGGCGTTGGCTGACCGAGGGGCGCATCCCGCACCCCCGGCACCGCTTGGCGGCAGCGGAGGCCCTCCACAAGGACGTGTCGGACATCTGGCCGGACACTTCAAGACGTCGTGACCCCATCTGGTTTCGTCCGTGGCAGGAGATCGAGCGCGAGGCGGTGTCACTGCGCTGGTACGAGTCGACCGTGCTGCCGGGGTTGTTGCAGACCGAGGCGTACGCCAGGGCGGTGCTGAGCGGCGCGGGCCTGATCCCCCGGGGTGACATCGAGCGGCATCTCACGGTCCGGCTCGGCCGGCAGGGCGTGCTCAAGCGAGATGACCCGCCGCAGTTCACGGCGGTCGTCGACGAGGCGGTCATCCGTCGCCCGGTGGGCGGCGGATCGACAATGCGCGAGCAACTGCTGGCCGTCGTCGCGGCGTGCGCCGAACCGCACATCCGGGTGCACGTCGTGCCCAGCGCGGTCGGCGCCTACGCCGGGTTGAACGGCCCGTTCGTGATCGCGCACAGCCACGACCACCGGGTCGCCGGCTATCTGGACAACCAACTCCAGGGACAAGTCGCTAGCGACCCCGAGGACATCGCGGCCATGATGGCGGCATGGGAGAACGTGCGCGGGGAGGCGTTGTCCCACTGGCAGTCGGTCGACCTGATGAGGGAAGTGGCGCAGACATGGAGCTGAACGGCGCACGGTGGCGCAAGAGCAGCCGCAGCAGCGGCAACGGTGGCGCATGTGTCGAGGTCGCCGACAACCTGCCCGGCGTCGTCGGCGTACGGGATTCCAAGGACCCGACCGGCCCGGCGCTCACCTTCGCGCCGGCGACCTGGCGTGCGTTCGTCAGCCGGCTCGCCATGCGGCTCTGACCAGGGCCTCAATCCGTCGTACACATGTTCTATCCACAGGCTGTGGACAGGGCCTGTGTCAGGAGCCGTCGCGGAGATCGGCGAGGCGTTCCGGCCGGAAGCTGATCTCGTCGAAGGTCATGCTGCACCCGTCGCCGGTCGGTGACTGGCCGGCAAAGCCGATCCGGTCGCGGGTCGTCTCGCCGTCGAAGCTGAACACACGGATCAACTGCCAGGCCGTGCCGTCGACCGAGGCGTGGTACGCGTAGACCCGGCCGATTCGCGAGACGCGCAGCCACACCGACCGGTCCGCCACGACGAAGGCGTTCGCGTCGTCGGCGACACCACGACAGATGACGGAAACGATCATGGGCTCACCCTCGGGTGAGAACTCGAAGCACAACTTGCCCCAGCACCGCTCGTCACGCCAGATCAGCAGCACCCCGGCGTCGAAGGTGGCAGCGAAGGCGACGCTGACCCGGGCGCTGAACTGGAAGTCGCCCTCCGGCGGCAGGTCACCGAGCAGCGTCGCCGCGTTGAGGACGGGCGCCGGACTCGGCGCGGCGTTCTCGTCCCCGTCGACGCCGACTCCGCTCGGGTCGATGAAGATGTCCGTGCGCGGCTGCGCCGACACCGTCACGGCGCCGGTCGTCTCGTCCACCCGCCAGAGCCCCTCGGGTGAGGGCACGAGCGGAGACGGCATACCGGGGACGGTCAGTTGGTCAGCCATGACGAGGACCGTACAACGGGTCCCGGCAGGGAGTCTGTCGCCGCTGGGCGGGTACGGTCCGGGAATCGACGCCGGCTCGCCGGAAACCGTCGTACACATGTTCTATCCACAGGCTGTGGACGGCGGAGGGTTCGATGGCTTACCAGCTCAGCGCGGTGGTCGCGGACGCCGAGCTGCTCCGCGAGCAGACCGCCGAGCTGGATCACGCGGTCCTCGGCGAGCTGCGCCAGGATTTCGGGTTGTTGCCGGTCACGCCGCAGTTGGTGGTGGAGCTGACCGGGTCGCTGCCGGATTTCGCGACCGACGACCGGAGCACCGAGCACCCGTTCGGCCTGGTGCTGTCGCCGACGCTGACCGAGTCGCTGACCCGCTGGTCAGAGGCGGGGCCGGTGGCATACCTGGAGGCGGAGTTCGGCGGTGGCACCGGCTACCAGTCGGCGGCGGTGTGGCTGGGCGGGAGGCTGTCGTGGGGTCCAGGCTTCGACGACGTGTTGGACGCGCCGCGCGAGCAGTGGCCGATCAACGCGGCCCTGACCCGGCTCGGTGTCGAGCCCGGCGAGTGGATCGACCCGTTCGCCGAACTGGGGTTGCACCTGGAGCGCAACACCGAGGGTTGGCTGGCGCACGGACGGCGTCGACTCAGCGCCGACTACTGGGATGAGCTGGTCGAACAGTGGGAAAATCAGTAATCCGGCGATCGCCAGCAACCTGAGCGCCCTCGTTCCGTTGGGGACTGGGGGATTCCATGAAATTGCGACAATTTGCTTTTATAGCCATGCTGATGACGGCTGCCTCGATCGCTGGCAGCGGCGTACCGCCAACCGGGTCGATCCCGCACGGCCGGCCCGCCGGCAGCGTGGAGATCATCGACCTGAACGGCCTGCGCAACATCGAGTTCGGTGACACCGAGGATGAGCTGACCCAGCGCGGCATCCTGCGTACCAGCCTGGACGCCTGCGGGCCGATGCTCGTCGGCCACGACACGGTCAGCCCGGTCTTCATGGACGACAGACTGGTGCTGCTCTGGGTCGGCGACCCGATGCGGACACCTGAGGGCATAACGGTGGGCTCGCCCGTCGACCAGGTCTGGGCCCGCTACCAGCTGGTGACCAGACTCGATGCTCCACAGGGGACGCACCGCCTCGACGGGTTGCTCGCCCGCAGCGGCGACCGCGCGTACCTGTTCCTGCACGACGGGCGCACGGTCCGAAAAACCATCGCGGGGTACGCCGACTGGGCCCGCCGCCTCTTCGACGAGGGCGTCGGCCCCTGCTGAGGCGAACCGCACCGACGTGGCGCTGACGGGCGGGCTGATCCGATGTGGATCGACCCGCCCGGCACGTCGGGTCGATGCTTCAGTGTCGGGAACACCCCGGCGGGCTGTTCGCGGCTCGCTGAGCGCTCAGACCGTCCCGGTGGCCTGTTCGGGCAGCCGCGCCCCGGACGCCGCGGCGAAACCGGCGAGCGCGATCTCCGCGGCCTGTCGCAGGTCCTCCCGGCTGACACCGGCGGCGGCATGCACCGCCTGCCCCTCGCTGACGATCATGACGAAGCGGGCGAGCGCGACCGGGTCGGCGTGAGCGGGTAGGTCGCCTTCGGCGACAGCGCGGGCGAACCGGTCGGCGAGAGCCCCTTCGCCTGCCAGGCGGCTGGCGGCGAGGAACCCGGCGACGGGTGCGTTCTCGCTGGAGCAGGCGGTGCCGCCCTGGATCGAGAGGCACCCGGCCGGACGGTCGGGCCGGGTCACGGCGAGCACGTTCTCCCGCAGCAGGGTGCCGACCACCTCGTACGCGGTGGGTTGGGCGAACGCGCTCCGGGCGTACGCCATGTCCTTTTCGGCGTAGCGGGCCACGGCCTTGCGGAACAACTCCTCCTTGCCCCCGTAGGCGGCGTAGAGGCTGGGTTTGTTGATGCCCATCGCGGCGGTGAGGTCGCTCACCGACGCGCCCTCGTACCCCTGACGCCAGAACACCTCCACTGCGCGCTCCAGCGCCTCGTCGGCGTCGAACCCTCGTGGTCGCCCTCGCTGTGGCACGGCCACCACCTCCCTCGGCCCATCCTACCCGCAGCCCAACCGATCGGTACAGAAATTTGCGGACGCCGCCGCCGGTTGCTACGGTCGGATCCGTACCGCTCGGTACAGAATAGGTGGGAGGACGGCGTGGCGAATCACTTGAACACCCCGCTACCTGCGGTCGGGCTCTGGAGCATGGAGCTGCGCGGTGCCGCCGACCCGGCCATTCGGGACGCGGCGACCGAACTCGACGAACAGGGCTTCCGGGCACTGTGGGTGCCCGGCCTGGACGGTGGCGGGGCCGTGGACGACGTCGGGCACCTGCTCGGAGCCGCGCCGCACGCCACGATCGCACTGGGAGTGCTGGCGATCTGGGGCCAGGACCCGACGGCTCTGGGCGACCGGCTGGCCGCGCTGGACGCCGCGCACGGACCCCGGACGGTCTTCGGCTTCGGGGTCAGCAACGCCCACTCCGCCGCCCAAGCCGGCCAGGACTACGGCCGACCGGTGGAGTCGATGAGCCGCTGGCTGGATTCCCTGGACGCCGCGCCCCGGCCGGTTCCCGTCGAGCGCCGCATCCTCGGTGCGCTCGGGCCGAGGATGGCGGACCTGGCTGCCGACCGGACGGCCGGCTGGCACCCGTTCATGGTGACCCCGGACTACAGCGCCGTGCAGCGCGAACGCGTGGGGGCGCAGCCGCTGATCGCACCGCACCTGGCCGTCGTCCTCGACAAGAACCCGGAGCGGGCCCGCGCAGCCGCCCGGGCGGGGATCGGCATGTTCATCGGCTTTCCGACCTACCGGGCCAACCTGGCCCGCCTCGGGTTCACCGACGACGACCTGGTCCCCGGCGGGAGCGACCGCCTGATCGACGCCCTCGTCGCGTGGGGCGACCTGGACGCGGTGGCCACGCGCATCCGGGAGCACCTGGACGCGGGCGCGAACCACGTCGCCCTCCACGTGCTGCGACCCGACGACCCGGGCCGGCCGGCGCTGCCCCTGCCGCAGTGGCGCGACCTGGCCGCCCTCCTGCCGACCTTCACCCCGGCCCCCGCAACCCATTGACCACCGGCCGCAACGGCCGGCCGGACCACCCGCACCGCAACAAGAGGAGATCCATCGTGGGACAGCTCGACGGCAAGACCGCCCTCGTCACCGGGGGCACCACGGGCATCGGCCTGGCCGCCGCCCGCCGATTCGCCGCCGAAGGCGCGTACGTCTTCGTCACCGGCCGGCGCAAGGGCCCGCTGGACGAGGCCGTGGCCAGCATCGGCACCAACGCCACCAGTATCGCCAGTGACGTCGGCAACCTCGACGACCTGGACCGGGTGATGCGGGCGATCGAGGCCCGGGGCGCCGGGCTGGACGTGGTGTTCGCCAACGCCGGCGGCGGCGAGTTCCTCCCGCTCGACTCGATCACGGTCGAACACATCGCCAGCACCTTCGACACCAACATCTACGGCACCGTCTTCACCGTGCAGAAGGCCCTGCCTCTGCTCAATGAGGGTGCCTCGATCGTGCTGACCGGCTCGACGGCCGCCAGCAACGGCACCCCGGCGTTCAGCGTCTACGCCGCGTCCAAGGCCGCCATCCGCTCGTTCGGCCGCACCTGGGCCGCCGAGTTGGTCGGCCGGAACATCCGGGTCAACACCCTGGTCCCCGGCTCGACCGAGACCCCCGGGCTCGCGGGTCTGGCGCCCAGCCCCGAGGAGGCCCCCGGCCTGCTCCAGTCCATCGCCTCAGGCGTGCCCATGCGCCGGATGGCCCACCCGGACGAGATCGCCAACGCGGCGCTCTTCCTCGCCTCCGACCAGAGCAGCTTCATGACCGGCGGCGAGCTGTTCGTCGACGGCGGCGAGCAGCAGCTCTGAGACCGAACGCGGAACGCCCGGCCGATCCTTGCGGATCTGCCGGGCGTTCTCGCACTTCAGAGCGGTGGCGGAGGGATTTGAACCCTCGGAGGGCGTTAACCCTCACACGCTTTCGAGGCGTGCTCCTTAGGCCGCTCGGACACGCCACCGCCGACGAGGGTACAGGACCGCTGGTTCCGACGCCGAACCGGTATCGCCCCTGCCGGCCTGGCAGGATCTTTGCCATGAGTACGCACATCGGCGCGAAGCCGGGCGAGATCGCCGAGCGGGTCCTGATGCCGGGCGACCCCCTGCGGGCCAAGTGGATCGCAGAGACCTACCTCGAGGGCGCCACCTGCTACTCGACGGTCCGGGGCATGCTGGGTTTCACCGGCCGCTGGAACGGCGTCGAGGTTTCCGTCCAGGGCTCCGGCATGGGCATGCCGTCGGCCTCCATCTACGCACACGAGCTGATCAACGAGTACGGCGTGAAGACGCTGATCCGCGTCGGCTCCTGTGGTGCCCTCAGCACCGACCTGCAACTGCGGGACGTGGTGGCGGCCATCGGGTCCTCCACCGACTCCAACATGAACCGGATGCGCTTCGACGGGCTGATCGACTACGCCCCGGTGGCCGACTTCGGGCTGCTGCGTACGTCGGTCGAGGTGGCTGAGCGGCGCGGCATCACGATGCACGTCGGGCCGATCCTGGCGGCGGACGCCTTCTACACCGACCGGCCGGACCTCTACGACACGCTCGCCGACTACGGCGTGCTGGCGGTGGAGATGGAGTCGGCGGCGCTCTACACGATCGCCGCCCGCTTCAAGGCCCGCGCGCTGACCGTGCTGACCGTCAGCGACCACATCAAGACCGGCGAGAAGACCACCTCCGAGGAGCGGGAGCAGACCTTCAGCCAGATGGTCGAGATCGCCCTCGACACGATCATCGCCTGACCCGTCCGGGCGGCGTCACCGCGGAGAGCGTGATGACTGTGTGGCATAAATATGCCTCACAGTCATCACGCTCTCCAGCATCAGGCCGGCCCGATCCGCGCCACGCCAACCCACGCCACGCCAACCCGCGCCACGCCACGCGAGCCCGATCCATACACCCAGGTCACACGGCGGCCAGCGCCCACGTCGGCGAGAGGCGAGCGGCCCGGCCTCAGCGGAAGAACGCTCGCAGCACGGCGGCGGTCTCGGCCTCCAGCACCCCGCCGTAGACCTCGGGGCGGTGGTTGAGCCGGCGGTCACGCAACACGTCCCAGAGCGATCCAGCTGCGCCGGTCTTGGGCTCCCACGCGCCGAAGACGACGGTGGAGACCCGGGCCAGCACCAACGCACCCGCGCACATGGTGCACGGTTCGAGGGTGACCACCAGGGTGCAGCCGTCCAGCCGCCACCGGCCGACCTGCTCGGCACCTCGGCGCAGGGCCAGCACCTCGGCGTGGGCGGTGGGGTCGCCGGTCAGCTCCCGCTCGTTGCGCCCGATGGCCAACTCGGTCCCGTCCGGCCCGTAGAGCACCGCGCCCACCGGCACGTCGTCCACATCCGTGGCACCGGTGGCAGCGTCGGCAACGCCCGTAACGGCGACCTCCAGGGCACGGCGCATCCACAGCTCGTGCCGCTGCCGCCGGCCGACTTCGCCCAGGTCGGCCAGGCCCTCGTGGGCGCCCGGGCCGGCGCGGCCCACCGCGCCGGGGGTCGGCTGCCCGGGCCGGATCGACTCCAGCGACGGATCGGTGGCGTCGGCCGGCTCAGACCTCACGCAGCTCCTCGACCTCGTCGACGCAGCCGAGCACCTGGCAGATCTCGGCGGTGACGTCCGCCGGCATCATGCCCTCGTGCGTACACAGGGTCAGCAGCTTCTGCGCGGAGATGCCCAGGTTGGCCAGCAGGTCGGCATCGCCCACCGGGTCGGCCTCCGGGTCGACGACGGGCTGCTCGCTCTCCTCGTCACCGCTCGTCACCGGGCGCGGCTCCTCGTCGCCGTCGAGCCCGGTGACCGAGGTCTTCAGGTCACCGACCAGCAGCGAACCAAGAGGGGACTCCTCGGCGAACGCGGAGTCCGAACCGAACACCCGCAGGTCGTCGCCCTCGTCGAGACGAAGGACCACCAGATAGGCGTCATCGGCCTCGACGAACAGCAGCGACACGTCGGCCTCCAGGTCGACGTCACGCAGTCGGTCAGCGACCTCGTCGATGTCGGTGGCGCCGCGCAGGCTGACCTCGGCGGCGGTCCAGCCACTGTCGTCGCGCACCACGGCCGCAGCGAAGTACGACACGGTCCCCCCAATAGCCCCTCGGCACAACGCCGACCCGTTACGCGTGCACGTTAGCCGGTCGGGTCGGCAGGCGACCGGTCAACGCCCCGAAGCGCCGGTCATTCCTGACAAAGTCGGATCAGCCGACGACCCGACGGCGGGTGGCGATGAGCTGGCGCAGACGCTCGGTGCGCTGCCGCTGCGGTCGGCTGCGCTGACGGACCGCGCGGGCGCCCGCCAACTCGGCCAACAACTGAAGGCGGCGCCGGGTGCGATCCGGGTCCTGTCGCGGGGTGGTCCAGGCCATAGTGCCGAGCGTGCCGAGTCTCGGCGGCCACGTCAAGACGGCGTTCGCTACGCAGCCAACCGGGCACACGGCGCAGTCATGGACACTCGTTTCGGAGCCGTTTCGGCACTGTCACGGGAGTAGTCGGTGACGCAGTCGGCGGTCACCACAACGGCCAGTCACCGCTGGTTCCCCAGCGGACCGCCAGCACGGCGGCGGCGATGCTCCAGCCTCCCGCCGTGACGATGGCGACCCCGGTGGCGACCCCTCGATCGCCATAGCGGACCAGCACCAGGGCGGTCAGCCACGCCAGCAGACCGGCCACCACCGTCCACCACGCGTAACTGGCCACATCGGTGCCGAGCAGCCCGAACAACAGGAACCAACCGGCCGCCGCGCCGCCGCCAGCGGCGACACCACCGCCGGTGACCGGGTGCGGCTCGCGGTAGGTGGGCCGGGCCGGCGGGCCGGCGGGGAAAAGACCCGAGGGGGTACGCGCCACCGGGCGGACGAAGGCACCGGGATCCGAGCCAGGTTCTGGTCGGGCGATGGTCACCGTCGCTGCCCTCCCTCACGCGCGTCGCTCGTGCCCACGGTACCGGCTCTGCCAGGATGACCGGATGCCGTCGCCGACGATCGGCCGCCGCGCGCGTCCGGCGTACCCGATCCTGCTGCTGCTCGTCCCGGTGCTGGCCGCCGGCTGCGCGACGACCCGGCCGGGGGTGCCGGCCGACGGCGCCGCGCCCACGCCGCCGGCGGTCTGGGCGACCGCCGAGCAGCCGGCGGCACCGTCGCCGTCGGCTGCCACCCCGACCCCGGCCTCGACACCGTCGTCCGCCGGGCCGTCGGCGACGGCACCGCGCGCCGGGCTGCGGCATGTCTTCCCGGTACGCGCCGACAACGTCGACTACCACCCGACGCACGGGGCATATCCGGCCACGGATCTCTTCGCCGACTGTGGTGAACCGTTCGTCGCGGTGACCGACGGGACGGTGCTGGAGGTGAGTCGGGTCGACCGGTACTCGAAGCGGGGGCCGCAGGGCCCGGAGAACGGTGGCCTGTCGGTCTCCCTGCTCGGCGACGACGGGGTGCGCTACTACGGCTCGCACCTGAGTGCCGTGTCCGGCGGGGTCGACGCCGGGGTGCGGGTCCGCGCCGGGCAGCAGCTCGGCAAGGTGGGGCGCACCGGCAACGCCAACAACGTGTGCCACGTGCACTTCGGCATCTCGCCGCCGTGTGCGGGCAAGGACGGTTGGTGGATTCGGCGCGGGGTGCTCTGGCCGGCCCGCTACCTGGATTCCTGGCGACGCGGCGGCAATCGGGAACCGGCCACCGAGGTCACCGCGTGGCAGCGCAAACACGGCTGTCCGAAGGCTCCCTGACCGGCGCGGCACCGACTAGGTTCGGTGGGATGAAGGCCCGGGACCCCATCGCCGACCTGCGCCGGATCGCGTTCCTGTTGGAGCGTGCGAACGAGGCCACCTATCGGGTCCGGGCGTTCCGGTCGGCGGCGAAGGCGCTGGCCGGCCTGCCTGCCACCGAGGTGGCCGACCGGGCCGGCAACGGCACGCTCACCGAGCTGGCCGGGGTTGGTGACGTCACCGCCCGCTGTGTGGCGGAGTCGCTGGCCGGTGAGGAGCCGGTCTACCTGCGGCGGTTGGTGGCGACCGAGGGCAGCGACCTGGATGCCGAGGCGACGGCGCTACGCGCCGCTTTGCGGGGCGACTGCCACACCCATTCGGACTGGTCCGACGGCGGCTCGCCGATCGAGGAGATGGCGCTGGCCGCTGTGGAGCTGGGCCACGAGTACCTGGTGCTGACCGACCACTCGCCACGACTGACGGTGGCCCGTGGCCTGACCGCGGCCCGGCTGCGCCGGCAACTCGACCACGTCGCGCAGGTCAACGCGGCGCTGCCCGAGGGTTTCCGGATCCTCACCGGGATCGAGGTGGACATCCTCGCGGACGGCTCACTCGACCAGGACGACGAGTTGCTGGCCCGGCTGGACGTGGTGGTCGGGTCGGTGCACAGCAACCTCAAGGACGAGCGGTCGAAGATGACCCGCCGCATGCTGACCGCGATCGCCAACCCGCACCTGGACATCATCGGCCATGTCACCGGCCGGATGGTGTCGTCCCGCCCGGCAGGAGTGACCGGCCCTGGCGACCGGGGTCACCGGGCCCGGACCCGGGCGGAGAGCGATTTCGACGCGGACGCGGTCTTCGCCGCCTGCGCCGAGCACGACACCGCCGTCGAGATCAACTCTCGGCCGGAGCGCCAGGATCCACCGAAGCGGCTGATCCGCCGCGCGCTGGAGGCGGGCTGCCGGTTCGCCATCAACACCGACGCCCACGCGCCCGGCCAGCTCGACTGGCAACGGTTCGGCTGCGAACGGGCCGCCCTCTGCGGCGTCCCCGCCGACCGGGTGGTCAACACCTGGTCCGCCGAGCAACTCGTGGACTGGACCCACAACCACGCCTGACCTGGACGCCCCGCCCGACCCCTTCCGCGGACCGGCCGGCGGTGGCCGGCCCTCCAGGGACCAACCCCTTCCAGCCGCCGCCCCGGCGGCACGGCGGGCCTCAGTGGCGGACCGGCTCGGCGGCGGGCGCTGCGGGCGCACCGACCCCGACCACCGGCCGGGGCTGTCGGCGACCGAACACGCCCTGCGAGACCGCGACCCCGAGCAGTACGATCAACGCGCCGACCGGTTGGTGCCAGTTGAGGCGTTCGTCGAGCGCCACGGCGCCGATCAGCACCGCGAAGATCGGGATCAGGTACGTGACGGTGGAGGCGGTGCTCGCGCCAGCCACCCGGATGTTGCGCATGTTGATCACGAAAGCGAGCCCGGTGCCGAGCGCGCCGAGGGTCAACACGCTGGCCACCACTCCCGCCGACAGCTCGGTGGGCAGCGGCGGCATGCCGGCGACGAACGGGGTGACGATGGCCAGTTGCCCGGCGGCGAGCAGCAGCTGCGCGGCGGACAGCGACAGGCCGGAGTGCGCGCTGCCGGCGACGAACCGCTTCTGGTACGGGATGGCGACGCCATAGCAGGCGGCCGCGCCGAAGCACATCAGCTGGCCGGTGAAGTGGGCCCCGCCGATGCCCTCCCAGACCCCGAGCACCACCAGCACACCGAGGAAGCCCAGCCCGAGCCCGACCGCACGGCGCACGGTCAGCCGCTCGGTGCGGAAGACCAGGACCGCCAACGGCAGCACGATCAGTGGCGTGGTGGCGTTCCAGATGCCGGCCAGCATCGACTCGACCCGCTGCTCGCCGTAGCCGAAAAGGGTGAACGGCACTGCCACACCGAACGCGGCGACGACGCTCAGGTGTGCCCAGACGCGAGGCTCTCGGGGCAGCCGGTCGCGCAGCATGGCGAGGACGACGAGCAGGGTCAACGCGCCGGCGACGACCCGGTAGAGAGTGAGCTGGACCGGGTGCAGCTCGCCCACCCCGACCTTGATGAAGAGAAAGCTGGAGCCCCAGATCGCGGCGAGGGCGACGAAGCCTGGCAACCAGGAACGGATTGGCGCTTTGTCAGGAGTGGTATCGGCGTTCACCCCTGACACTCTGCCGTAGCGCTCCGACAAAGTCGCACGCCTTTTCGGACGTCACACGCTGCCGGAACCTGTTGCTGAACACGACAAACGTCATCGACACGGGGGCGGGGTGGTCACGTAGTGTCGCAGCGTGGGACGAATCGATGAACTAGCCAACCGATACGTGGCCGAGTGGGCGCCCTTGAGCCCCACCGGCGCGACCTTCGTCGGCATCGCCGGCCATGACGACCAACTCGACGACCTCTCGCCCGAGGGTTACCGGGCGCGTGCGGACCTCACCCGCCGGACTCTCGCCGACCTGGAGGTGACCGAGCCGGCAACCGAGTTGGAGCGGACCGCCAAGGAGGCCATGCAGGAGAGGCTCGGTCTGGACCTGGCCCGGTACGACGCCGGCGAGGTGACCAGCGAGGTCAGCGTCATCGCCAGCGGGCTGCACGAGATTCGCATGGTCTTCGACCTGATGCCGACCGCGACGGCCGACGAGCAGGCCAACGTCGCGGCCCGGCTCAACGGCTTCGCCGGCGCGCTGGAGGGCTACAAGACCACGCTGCGCGAGGCACTCGCCGCCGGTCAGGTCAGCTCGAAGGTGCAGCTGGTCGAGGTGGCCAAGCAGTGCGACATCTGGGTCGACCCGACCGGGGACAACTTCTTCCACGGGCTGGTCGAGCGGCTGGACGCGGAGGGCTCGCTCGGCGCGGAGCTGCGTAGGGGTGCGGCGGCGGCGACCGCGGCGACCGCCGAGTTCGGCCAGTTCCTGCGTACCGAGATGGCCCCGCACGGGCGGGACAAGCAGGCCGCTGGCCGGGAACGCTACGAGTTGGCCTCGCAGTACTTCCTCGGCGCCAAGGTCGACCTGGACGAGACGTACGCCTGGGGTTTCGCGGAGCTGGCCCGCCTGGAGGCGGAGATGCGGGTCGTCGCCGGGCGCATCGCCGGGTCCGGCGCCACCGTCGACGAGGCCGTGGCCCGGTTGGACGCCGACCCGGCCCGGACCATCCAGGGCAAGGAGGCGTTCCGGGACTGGATGCAGGAGCTCGCCGACAAGGCGATCACCGAGCTGAACGGCACCCACTTCGACATCCCGGAGCAGGTCCGCCGCATCGAGTGCTGCCTCGCCCCGACCAGCGACGGCGCCATCTACTACACCGGCCCGAGTGAGGACTTCTCCCGCCCGGGCCGGATGTGGTGGGCGGTGCCGCAGGGCATCAGCGACTTCTCCACCTGGCGGGAGGTGACCACCGTCTTCCACGAGGGCGTGCCGGGTCACCACCTCCAGGTGGCACAGACCGCCGTCCGGGCCGACCTGCTCAACCGCTGGCAGCGGCTGCTCTGCTGGGTCTCCGGGCACGGCGAGGGCTGGGCGCTCTATTCCGAGCGGCTGATGGACGAGCTGGGCTACCTGGAGGATCCGGGCGACAAGCTGGGCATGCTCGACGGTCAGGCGATGCGCGCGGCGCGGGTGATCGTGGACATCGGCATGCACCTGGAGCTGGAGATCCCGAAGGACAACCCGTTCGGCTTCCACCCGGGTGAGCGGTGGACGCCCGAGTTGGGCTGGGAGTTCATGCGGGCGCACTGCCGGGTGCCGGACGAGAACCTGCGCTTCGAGCTGAACCGCTACCTGGGTTGGCCGGGGCAGGCCCCGTCGTACAAGGTCGGTGAGCGGATCTGGCTCCAGGCCCGCGAGGACGCCAAGGCCCGCAAGGGCGCGGATTTCGACCTTCGCGAGTTCCACCGGCAGGCGTTGGACCTGGGCGCGCTGGGCCTCGACCCGCTGCGCCGGGCGCTGGCCCGGCTCTGAGCCGCTGACGGTTCCGGGTGCTGGCGGTGCGAACGAGCCGCCAGCACCCGGAGCCATCGGGGCGGATGTGTCGTTCAGCCGAGGGCGAGCGCCAACGACGGCCGGGCGGTCAGCGTGTCACTGGTGACGTACGCCAGGTCCATGACCGGGTCGGTGAACGTGATCGAGATCGGCAGGGTGACCGGGATCCCGTCCGGCAACGGCAGGTCCGGCGTCAGGGTGAGCTTGATGCCGAGCAGCTTGCCGACGAACCGGGTGGAGTAGAAGGCCACGTTACCGCGGACGGTCAGCCGGTCGGTCTTGTACCGCTGGGTGCGCCCGTCGGGGCCGTCGGCGACCAGCAGGAAGTCGTCGGTCACCGCCTCCCGCATGCTGAACTTCAGCACCTTGAGGCTGCCCTTCTCGGTCTGCAGCTCGGTGGTCCCGTCGAACCGCAGCCCGGTCATGGTGACCTTGGAGCCGGTGAGCTTGGACGGCGTCTGGCCCACCATTGGCAGATTGGGGTCGGCGGCGATGCGGGGCAGCGGTTTACCCGGCTCCGCTTTCTCTGGCTTGTCTGGTGTCGTGGCCCCGGGCTTGCCCGACCCGCCCGGTTTCGGTGACGGGCAGGCCGTGGAGCCGGGACGGGCCGTCGGCGTGGCTGTCGGCTTCGCCGACGCGCTGGCGGTCGGGGTAGCCGACGGCGTCGCGGCCTTCTCGCCGCGGCCACCGGTGAACAGGTCCCCGATGCCGTCCAGGATGTCGGTGATGATGTTGCCGTCCCGCTCCGGGCTGGCGCTCGGTGTCGGGGTCGGCGTCCCGGTGGGAGTGGTGGGGCTGGGCGACGGCGTGACGGAGCGGGACGGGCTCGGGCAGGCGGTCGCGGCGGGTCGGGTCGGTGCGGCCTGCACCGCTCTGGGCTGGGTGGCCAGGCCGGCCGCAGCGAGGCCCAGCACCAGCAGCGCAACTCCGAACACCCGCGGATCAGCGGAACGTCCCGGCCACTCGGGGGGTGCGCCCACGTCGGTCGCGCCGCCCGCCGGGCGATCCACCGGCTCGTCGGCCGCGTCGACCTGCTCGACTCCGATCCGCTCCGTGTCGAGCCGCTCGACTCCGCTCTGCTCGGCGTGGCCCTGACGCGCGTCCGCCTGACCCGCGTCCGCCTGATCCGCGCCAGGCTGATCCGCCACCGCCTGGCCCGCATCGACCTGGTCGGCGAGGGGCAGGTCCGTGTCGGACAGGTCGGTGTCGGACAGTTCGGCGGCGGCTGGCGCGGGTCGGATCGGGGTCCAGGCGAACGCGAGCGCGCTGCCGACGATGCCGAGCAGCAGACCGACGAAGAAGCCGCCGAGGTTGAGCCCGATCAGCGAGTAGACCGTTGTGACCGCCGCGACGACCGAGTAGAACAGCCGCTGCGCCGGGCTCAACCAGAGCAGCAGGGCGCAGGTCACCAGGATGACCGGGATCAGGAGCGAGAGCAGACCGGTGGCTCCGCTGTGGAAGCTCAGGCCGTTGATCGTCATCCGGGTGGAGGCGAACATCGCCACCCCGGCCAGGGCGATGAAGAGGCCACCCCAGAACGGTCGGCTCCGCTGCCAGCGGCGGAAGGTCTGCCACGCCTGGGCCGTGCCGCCGGGCCGGGTGTGGGACGCGTTGGCGGTTGTCACGTACTCCTCCTGGCGGAGCGGGGACGGGGACGTGGACGTGGCCTGCGGTGGTCGGCCACCGCGGGCCCCGGCTCACCTCAGAAGCACTCCTTGCCCTTGGCCTTGTCGCCCACGTTGACCTTCAACCGGAGTCCGACCAGGTTGAAGGTGGCCGCCGTGGTGTACCGGGACACCTGCTGCAGGTTCGTGATGGTGACGTGGTCGGAGTTCTGGCCGAACGAACCCTTCTGCGCCGTCGCGTTCAGGTCGGTCGCGTCCCGGCCAATCTTGATGTTGGTGAACGTCGCGTTGCCGTCGAGCGAGTCCATGGCGATCAGCAGGTCCTTGGCCCGGGCAGGCTCCTTGCCCTCACCGGCGTTGATGGTGAGAACCACCGGCAGGCCAGGCAGGTCAGAGCGGATGGACTGGCAGAGGTTGTAGAGCTCTGCGCTGCTGATCTCGGCGACGGCGATCGGGTGGGTCCTGCCGTCCTCACCCTTCTCGCGCACGACGCCGCCGTACTGCTTGAAGCCGTCGCCCTCAAGGCGGGCCGCGCCGATCTTGAACGTCTGCCCGGACACGGTGACGTCGGACGCGATGGCGCCGGTCGACATGCCGAACAGGATGGCGCCGACGGCGGCGGTGGCGGGGACCGCCATGGCGACGAACCGCCGCCACCGGGTACGACCCTGATCCTCAAACCGAGCCTGCACGGGTTCCTCCTCAGGTGGCCGGTCCCGCACTGGCGGCCCGCACCGGGCCCGTCATGTGTTACCGGCGGGTAACGATCGAGCCTGATCGTGCACCCGTTGCGGCGCGGCTCACAACCCCCTGGCCATCCGGCGGCAACACGAGGGCGACTCAACAGCAGGCCGCCGTCACGAATCGTGAGTTTTCGGTGTGGACAGAAACCTCGACAGGCGACAAAGACGGCATAGCCATGCCCTCCAACAACAGAGAGTGGCAGAGCATTGATGGATTACAATTAGGTAACGGATGTAAAGCACGCAATCGCGGAGAGCCGTTCGGCTCATCCCTCTCGTCCGAACATCCAGGCGATCCCGGAAACAGCGGGACCCCACCGGATGGCCGGAGGTCCTAGGGTTTCGACGTGCAACTGAACGACGTGCGACGCGACTGGACCAAGCTCGGAGCTGAAGATCCGCTCTGGGCCGTACTCGTTGAGCCCGGCAAACGCGGCGGACGGTGGGACGTGGAGGAGTTTCTGGCCACGGGCCGCACCGACGTCGAGGGGACGTCCGGCCAACTTCGCCAACTCGGCCTGCCCACCCGCTGGGAGCGGGTGCTCGACTTCGGCTGCGGCGTCGGGCGACTGTCTCAGGCACTCGCCCCACACGCGGACGAGGTCGTCGGTGTGGACATAGCTCCGACCATGCTGGAGGCCGCCCGGCGACTCAACCGGAGCGCCGAGAACATCCGGTTCGTCCTCAACGACGCACCGGACCTGAGCCAGTTTCCCGACGGCCACTTCGACCTGGTCTACAGCGCCCTGGTGTTGCAACACCTGCCGCGCCCCGCCATCGATCACTATCTGGCCGAGTTCCTGCGCGTGTTGCGGCCAGGCGGCATCGCTGTCCTGGGGCTGCCAACCGAGCCGGGGCGTACGGCCAGGGGCATCGTCTGGCATCTGGCGCCGTCCCGCCTGATCAGCTGGGCACAGTGCCACCTGCTCAATTATCCGGCGCCTATGAAAATGACTGTCGTACCACACGCCGACATGGTGCGGCTCATGGCCGCACATGGCGGGGACATCGTCGGGCAGTGGCGCGATCTGCTGTACAGCGAAGACTGGGTCTGCATGCGGTACGCGGTACGCCGCGCAGGGCATCCGAGGCAGGAGCCGCTCCACGACTGAGGGGTGGTCCGCATCGCGGCCCACCCCTCGGTCGTGCTTCCTGTCGTACCCGTTAGCGCTGCTCCACCTCGCCGTGCGCCGGGCGCTGGGCCGGCACCGTCGGGTCCTCGGACTTCCAGTTCGTCGACGCCGGCGGGATCTCGTCGGTCAGTGGACCGCCTGCGGGCTCGGTCCTGGGCTGCTCGGCGGTCTCCTCGTCGCGCACCGGTTCCTGGTCCACCCGGGTCTGAGTCGGGTCGGCACCGGGTGCCACAGCCGGGTCGGCGCGGTGCCGGGCGGCACCGTCGTTGGTCCGCGTCACCAGCCATACGCCGACGACCAGGGCGATCAGACCAAGGACACCGGCGGCGATCGGGCCCCAGAAACTGATCAGGCCGATCTTGAAGCGGTTGTCCTTGACCGTCTCGACACTGCGGCTGACCGTGTCGTCGTTGTAGTTGAAGTCCGCGTCGAGCAGCACCGTGGCGGTGCCGGTGTCTGGGCGCAGCTCCTTGTTCTGCTGTTCCCGGACGTTCACGTAGGAACCCGTCACCGGGTCGATCCAGAGCGTACGGGTGTTGCTGTAGACGATCTGGCCGCTGGTGGCGCCGGGGGCAAACCGGCCCAGAAGCGGCTTGAGGCTCGCCTCCGGGGTGTTCAGCACCTCGTTCTCGATCCGCTGCTCGAAGCGGTATGCCTCGATGCCCTTGATCTTTTCCGTGCCGATGAACTTCGCCGGGACGGCCCGCTTCAGGTCACGGTCGAAAACCTGGTAGTCCCGCTTGCCGGCGCCGAACGGGAACTTGTAGATCTGGCCGGAGTAATTCACGTTACCGACCGGAGTCTGCTCCGCGCCGCTCTCGTTGAGCCACTGCTCCTTCCACGGGGCGGCCGCACCGGAGATCCGGTAGAGGGCCAACTCGGTGCTGTACTGGCTGACCACGTCCGGGGTGTCGGCACGCCTGACCGTCTGGTAGACGTCCCAGATCACCGCGTCGCCCTTGAGTTCCTTGGGTAGCCGGTCCCTCGTGTCGTCCGGCTGAGGGATGACCTCGACGCTGGAGACGAGGTCACCTTGCAGGACCTCGATGCTCACCGACTCGCCGACGCGAGTGAGCTTCAGGAACTTGGCGTTCTTTGCCTCCGCGACGGACGTCGTTGGTTCAAGATCATAAGGGAGCTTGGTCACGGAGGGGGCCACATAGAACGGCAGCCCAGCCGCGAAGACCAGCAACAAAACACCGAGCCCGAATAGCGCGGCGCCCACGCGAAGCTTCACTCATCCTCCTGTAACCTGCCGCCCTACGACCTGTTGTCCGGGGCACCCGATCCTTAACATGGCGGGAGGTTACTCCCCGGTCACCTTCGAAAGCGACCCCCTGGATGTCCAGATGTCCACAGCCGCCGCGCCAATAGTTCCGCAGACTTCGGCAACCGATCGACTCCCCGCCCTCGATGCGCTGCGAGCAATTGGCGCCGTGGCGGTCGTCGGTCACCACGTCGGGTTCCAGACCGCCGCCACCATGAACACCACGTGGGGCGGCTGGCTGGCCCGGCTCGACGTCGGCGTTGCCATCTTCTTCGTGCTCTCCGGATTCCTGCTGTTCCGACCGTGGGCCCTGAACGCCGCGACGGGACAGGCCCGACCGCGCGCCGGGCGGTACCTCTGGCGACGGGCCCTACGAATCCTGCCGGCCTACTGGCTGGCCGTGCTGGTCTGCCTGTTCGTCCTGCCGCAGAATCGGCCGGCGTCCGCCGGCGACTGGATTCGCCACCTCACCTTCACCCAGATCTACGGGCCTGGCCAGTTGCGCTCCGGGCTCACCCAGACCTGGAGTCTCGCCACCGAAGTCGCGTTTTACCTGATCCTGCCGCTGGTCGCCGTGCTCGCTGTTGGTCGGTCATGGCGTCCCGTCCGAACCGTCGTGATCGTCTGCGGGGGTTTGTTGGTGACCGCGGGATGGCTCGCCCTGATGGGGATCGGCTGGCTCGACAACGGCCTGCACACCACGTGGCTCCCCTCGTACGCGGCCTGGTTCGGCGCAGGGATGGCCATGGCCGCGGCGCACGTCGCCCTGCGCACCGGGACCGCGCCCGCCGTATTCCGCGTACTGGACGACCTCGCCTCCGCACCGATTGCCTGCTGGGCAGCGGCGGTCGGGCTGATGGCGATCGCGACGACGCCCATCGCCGGACCCCGCGACCTCGCCGGTCCGACAGCCGCCGAGTTCGCGGTCAAGCTGGCCCTGTACCTCGCGATCGCGTCGCTGATCCTGATCCCGGTGGCCTTCGGCGGGCCAACGCGGGTGAAGGAGGCCTTCGGTGCCCAGTCCGCCCGATGGCTCGGCACCGTCTCGTACGGACTGTTCCTGTGGCACCCGCTGGTCATCGAACTCATCTACCTGATCGACGACCGACCGCTCTTCACCGGCGGGCTGTTCAACATCTTCGTACTCACCATGGTCTTCGGCCTGGTGTACGCCGCCGTCAGCTACTACGGCGTCGAGCGGCCCCTGCAGGTCCTCGGATCGCAGCGTCGGAACCGACTGGCCGGGCGCGGGCAGGCATCCGATAAGCCCGCCGTCGATGTGGCCGCACCGGCCCGCACGGCGCCGACAGTCCCGGCGGGTACGCCGACGCCCACGGTCGGCGCGTAGCGCAGCCGATCAGCGCTGCCCCACCTGGGCATTGCCGGGCCGGCACCCCAGCCCCTAGTGTGACGCGCGTCCCTAAATTACTTGAGAGTAGGGTTCGCGTGGAGCGTCGCTTCGGCATGCCCGGACACGTGCTGTTCCTCAACTGGCGAGACACCCGTAACCCCGAGGGCGGCGGTTCCGAGGTGTACGTGGAACGGATCGCCGCCGAGTTGGTGGCGCGCGGTTTCCGCGCCACCCTCTTCTGCGCCGCCCACAGCGAGGCACCCGGCGACGAGATCAACGAGGCGGGCGTCCGGCTGGTGCGGCGCGGCGGCAGACACACCGTCTACCTCTGGGCGGCGCTCAGCTACCTGGTCGGCGCGCTGGGCGTGGGCCCGCTGTCAAGCCGTCGGGGCGGCCGGCCCGACATCCTGGTCGACGTCTGCAACGGATTGCCGTTCCTCTCCCCGCTGTGGGCACGGCGACCGGTGGTCAAGCTGATCCACCACGTGCATCGCGAGCAGTGGCCGGTGGTCCTTCCGCAGTGGGCCGCCCGGTTCGGCTGGTGGGTCGAGTCGTCGCTCGCCGTACGCGTCTACCGGCGGTGCCGGTACGTCACCGTCTCCGAGGCCACCCGCCGAGAGTTGGCCGTGCTGGGCGTACCGCCGGAGCAGGTCGCCGTGGTGCACAACGGCACGCCGGCGCTGCCCCGCACCGACGCTGAGCGGGCGCCGTTCCCGCTTCTGGTGACGCTGAATCGGCTGGTGCCACACAAGCGGGTCGAGGTGGCGTTGCGGGCGGTCGCGGCCCTCGCCGACGAGCTGCCCCAGCTGCGGCTGGTCGTCGCCGGCCAGGGCTGGTGGGAGTCGCACCTGCGCGAGCTTGCCGCGGAGCTGGACATCACCGAGCGGGTGGATTTCCAGGGCTTCGTGACGGAGGAGGAGAAAGCGGCTCTGCTCGCCTCCGCCTGGGTTGCCCTGACCCCGTCACTGAAGGAGGGCTGGGGTCTGACGATTGTCGAGGCGGGTTCCGCGGGCACGCCAACGGTCGCGTTCCGGGAAGCGGGTGGAGTCGCCGAAGCTGTCGTCGACGGGCGCACCGGCCTGCTGGCCGACGACATCGACGATTACCTGGCAAAGGTACGCACGCTTCTGCACGAGGACGAAATGCGGCGTGAGATGGGGGCGCAGGCCCGGAAGCACGCGGCGAGCTTCACCTGGCAGGCCGCGGGTGGGCACTTCGCGGACCTGCTCAACGGTGTGGAGTCGCCCCGCCCAGTGCAGCAGCGGGGCGAGCCGTCCTACCTGTCGCCGTAGACCTCGGGGGCGTACGGGTCCTTCTTTCCGGCACGCTTGGCCGCTTCCGAAACACTCTTGGCCTCGTTGGCCGCCTCTTTGTCGGTGGCGGTCGCGGCGGCCGAGAGCCCGCCGAGGGCCAGGATCCCCAGCAACGCCGCCACCATGCCGGAGACGACCAGGGTCAGAGCTCTACGCATGCCAATCCTCCAATGGCGAGACGTGCGAGCGGACGTTACCACGCGGTAGGGCGCCGGTGTAGTGCCGAAATGGCAGCAGCCATAACCACCAGAAGGGCAGCGACGAGCGCCATCACGACTGCCCACGCGCCATGTCCAGGGGGGTCCGATTCGGGATGAACAGCGGGATTTCGGTAGAGAGTGAGAAACGGTCCCTCGTGGACGGTTTCGAGATCACGAAGGGTCGCCGGGTCGACCTCGCTGGGCCCTTGGTGGTGCACCACCACCCAGCGCACGCCGGTGGCCGAGACGGGCCGCCCCTCGGCCAACACCCGGCGCACCTCGCGGATCCGTGGATTCTCCCCGGCCACCGCGACATCGCCGACCCGGAGCGTGTCGTCGGTCAGCACCGTCCCCGGCAGATAGCGCGGCAACGGATCCAGGACGACACGTCCCGGGTTCCACGGGAAGGCCCGGTAGGCGGACAGCGGCAGCGCGAGGATCTCCCCCGGCTCGCCGGCCACCCGCTCGGCGACCGCCTGCCAGTCCGCCGGATAGCTCACTGGACGAAGCCGGCCGGCACCGCCGTAGGCGAGGTCCGGCATGACGGCCACCGGCAGGAGCAGCAGGCCGACCAGAACCACCCCCGCCACCTCCCGGTCGATCCTGGCCACCAGCCGCTCGGCGCCCAACGCGGCACACACCACCAGCAGCAGGGCGTACGGGGCCAGGAACTTCTGGCCGTCTCGAAGCAGCCCCGCGCCCGGCAGGTGCACCACCGCCCAACGCAGCGCGGCGGCTCCGCCGGGGAGCACCCCGAGGGCAGCGAGGAGGAAGGCGATCCCGGCGAGCACCGCCAGCCGCACCGCCGTACCCGGGGACAGCCGGCGCCGCAGCAGGCCGGCACCGACACCGGCCAGGATCAGCAGGATCAGCGTCGCCAGCGGCACCAGCGGTGCCGCGCGACTGGAGGGAGTCGCCTGTGCGCTCCAGACGCCACCCGTACCCGCGAGCGCCACCAGCGGACCGGCCCAGTTCTCCGAACGGGCCGCGAACGCCGCCACCCCCGCCGGATCGGATGACCCGCCAGCGCCGGTGACCAGGGCCGCGGTCACCCAGGGGGCGTTGAGTAACGCGACGCCGCCCACCACGAACGCCGACCGGCGAAGGCGCGTCCGGTCCGACACCAGCAGGATCACCGTGCCCAACGCGATCAACCCGCCGGTCGGGGTGATCGCGGCGGGAGCGGCGGCGAGAACCACCCGAGCGAGCGCGCCATCACGACCCGCCCGCAGGTCCAGCGCCGCCCGGACCAACCAGGGCAGCGCGGCGTACGCGAGCAGCAGCCCCCACTGTCCGACCAGCAGCCGCTCGGCAAGGTAGGGCGTCCACGCGTACGCCACCGCGGCGAGCAACCGGACCGCGAGCCGTTCGGTCGGCACCAGACGGCCGGCGCCGACCGCGGCCAGGAGAACCGCCCCACCGAGCGCCACCCGCTGCACCGCCCAGCCCGGCACGAGCTGGGTCACCAGGGACATCACTGCGTCCATCGGCACCGCCCGGGGCAGAGTCTGCGCCGGGGCGACGAGATCCCAACTCAGCGGCTGCCGGGGTACGAACACCATGTCGTACAGCAGCGCGTAGCCGGGTGCCGCAAGCGGGGCCAGCACCAGCACCGTGATGGCCGCCGCAACGGCGTACAGCGGCAGCGTGTCGCGCACCCACCGCACCGGCGGGGCGCCGACGCCGGTGGTCTGCTCAACCATTCACGGTGCCGGCACCGCGCGGCCGACGGTGATCAGTTGGGTGCACACCCTGACCTCCGAGGTGCTCACGGTGACCTCGACGGCGTCCCCAGCCCCCTCCAGCAGGAAGAACACGTCGTTCAGCCCGCGCTTCAGGGTGATTACCCGGACGGCGTCCCCGAGACGGAAGATTGCCGTCGAGTCGCCCGAACTGACGTAGCCGAAATGGACCGCGTACGGCCACTCCTCCAGGTACCCGTCCAACGGGATTCGGGCGGGCCGACCACCCTCCGCCAGGTGCCCGCAGCCGGGCACCGTCCCCGGCACGATCTTCCGCCCCTGCACCACGACCGGACGGATCCGGCCGAAGTCGTCGAACATGAACGGTTTCTCGGCCTCCGCCACGAAGGTGGGCCGACGCTCGGCCGGGCGGAAGAAGTGCGACTGGAGATTGTCCGGCCAGAAGTAGCCGGCGATGACGCGGTCCGGGACGGTGGTTTCCAGGAAGACGGTGCCCGGCGCAGCGGCGGCAAGCTCGATCTGCGTCGTCGCGAGGTAGTCCCGTCCGTACTTGGTGCTCCAGTTGTCCCCGAAACGGGCCGTGCTCCACAGAGTGCCCACCCCGATGGTGGCCAGGACGACAATTATCGAGACCAGGCCGACCGCGAAGGCACCCGGCTCCCGCAGAACGGTCGGCACCGGCCACGCGGACACGTCGTCCTCATCGGCGTCCTTCGTCCCCAACAGGGCCGCGCCGACACAGATCGCGGCGACCAGCACCACGTCGGCGACGTACCGGGGGATGATTCCCACCAACGTGCCGAGCGGCCCACCGAGGCGGGTCACGGCGAAGAGCGCGGCGACCAGCCCGAGGTAGCACGCGAGCAGCAGCCAGGCCCGCCGGGCCGACGGGCGCCGCCGCGCGGTGACCACGATGAGAGCCCCCAGCACCGCCCAGGACAGCCACTTGGCGATGTCGTACGGGTTCACGGCCGGAGGACCGTCACCGGCGTACGCCCAACGCCAGGGGCCTCCGAGCAGACCCGGAACGACGGTTTCGCCGACCAGGTCACCGAGGAATTTGAGGACCTGACCGACGGATGTGGGTTCGTCCAGCTCGCGGGCGGGACGGGTCAGATAGAACGCCAGGTACGCCCCCGACAGCGCACCGAGCGCCAGCCACGCCGGCCAGTGTCGGCGGACCGTCGTCACCAGGCTGCGCCAGGCGCCACCCGACGTGAAGAGAAAGACGGTCAGCAGGAACAGCAGCGGCACGATCAGCAGGGACTTGGTGTCGAAGAGCAGGCCGAACACCACCCACAGGACGACCGCCACGAGGTGCCGCAGCCGACCGGTCCGCACATACCAGACCTGGGCCGTCGCCGCCATGACCAGGGCCAACTGCATCGGCAGCACGAGCAGCCCGACCAGCCACAGCGAGGAGACCTCAAGCGTCAGCGGGCTGAACACGAACAGGCACAGCGGGATGAGCAGCCCCCAGCCTGGCCGGAGCAGATGGCGCAGCAACCGGTAGACGGCGAACCCGGTCGCCGCCTGGCCGACCGCCAGCAGAAGCACCCAGGGCCAGGTGACAAAGCCCGCCACCCGCACCATCGCCCACGCCACGAGCAGGCCGCCGGGCATGAGGTGGTTGTTGAAGGTACGCAGGAGGTAGTCCGCGTCCAGCCGGGTGTCGAGAACCTGGGCAGCGATGACGAACTCGTCCTGCGAGAACCAGCCACGGGTGGCGAGGCCGGCGCGCCAGGCGACGGACACGACGATGAGGGCGAACGCTACCGCGCGGACACGGTCGGCACGGAACCATCGCCCGATCGGCCCCGGCCGGTCCCCCTCGGACGCGACGCCTTCCGGATGCGTCTCGACCTCAGCTTCTGGCATTGACATGGTCGGCAGCCTGCCACACGCTTACACGCCGTGGGGGTGGCCGTTCTCCCGATAACGCCACCGCAGCACCCCTGGTGGCCCGTCCGTGCCCGGTCCGGATAACGTCGCGCGACGGTCGTCGGTTGCAGGTGCGCGTCCGGCTGGCGAAGACAGGAGCCGAAATGCGTGCAGAGGTGACCAATGATGCCGCTCCGGGGTCCAGCCGTGCCCGGCACACGGCCCGACGGTTTCGGCACCTGACCATTTGCATCGCTCTCACCGCCCTCGCCTTTCAGCAGGCCCCTGGTCAGGTCGTCCCCGACACCAAGATTGACCTGAGCGTCAACGCGGCCGGGTGGCTGCTCCGCTCGCTGCACCTCTGGGACCCCACCGGCACGTTCGGTCAGCTGCAGAACCAGGCGTACGGATATCTCTGGCCGATGGGCCCGTTCTTCCTGCTCGGATCGGAACTCGGCCTCGCGCCGTGGGTGGTCCAGCGGCTGTGGTGGGCGCTGATCTTCTGTGTCGCCTACCTGGGAGTGGTAAGGCTGTCGGGCAGGCTGGGCATCGGCACGCCCGCCGGACGCATGATCGCCGGTGTCGCCTTCGCGCTGTCACCCCGCATCCTCACCCAGCTCGGCTGGGCCTCGGTGGAGTCCTGGCCCAGCGCCATCGCCCCCTGGGTGCTGATCCCGCTGGTGGGCCTCGCCCGCGGCACCCCCCTGCGGCGGGCCGTCGCGGGATCGGCCGTCGCCGTCGCATGCGCCGGTGGAGTCAACGCCACAGCCGTGGCCGCGGTGGTGCCACTCGCCCTGCTCTGGCTCGCCACCCTCCAGCCCTTACGCCGCCGCGTCACCGCCATCGCCGCCTGGTGTGGCGCGGTGGCGCTGGCCACGGCGTGGTGGTTGGTTCCGCTGCTGGTTCTGGGGCGGTACAGCCCGCCCTTCCTGGACTACATCGAGACCGCCCGGAACACGACCAGCGTCACCGACGCGGTGACGACGCTCCGCGGCGCCTCCTACTGGCTCGCCTACGTGGCCTCCCCGTTCGGGCCGAACCTTCCGGCCGGCGCACGACTCGCCAACGAGGCGCTACTGGTCGCCGCGACCCTGGTGGTCGCCGCCCTCGGTGTCCTCGGGCTGTCCCGACGCGGAATGCCGCACCGCCGGTTCCTCATCACCGGTCTGGTGCTGGGCGCCGCGCTCGTCGGTCTGGGGCACGTCGGTGACCTGCCGAACCTCCTCGCCGGCCCTCAGCGGGAGTTCCTCGACGGCGTCGGTGCCCCCCTGCGCAACGTGCACAAGTTCGACGTCCTGCTCCGCCTGCCCCTGGCCCTGGGCATGGCGCACCTGATCGGCCTGGCCGTCCGCGCGGCACGCACCGCGCCCGAGCAGCACCGCCCACGAACGGTCGCACGGGCCTGGCTCACGGCCGGCGTGGCCATGGTCGCCGTGACGGCTGTTGCCACACCCGCGCTCGCCGGCGGTCTCGCCACGCCAGGCGGCGTCAAGGCGGTGCCCGGCTACTGGCATGAGGCCACCGACTGGCTCGACGCGAACACCGGGCGCGGGCGGGTACTCGTCGTACCCGGGGCGCGCTTCCCCTCGTACGACTGGGGCAACACCACCGATGAGATGACCCAGCCGCTGCTGAACAGCCGGTGGGCGGTACGCAACGCCATCCCCTTCACCCCACCGACCACGATCCGGCTGCTGGACGCGATCGAGTCGACACTCGCCACCGGCGCCGGCTCGACCGGGCTGGCCGACCTGCTCGCCCGGTCCGGGATCAGCCACGTCCTGTTCCGCGCCGACCTTGACCACGGCCGCTCCGACACGGCCCGCCCGGCAGTGGTCCGCCAGGCACTGGATCGCTCACCCGGGTTGACCCGCGTCACCTCCTTCGGCCCCCTGCGCGGCGGGCCGTCGTCCCAGGACGAGTTCCGCGACCAAGGGCTCGACGTGCCCGTCCGGGCATTGGAGGTCTACCGGGTCGACCGGCCAGTCGAGCCGGTGGTCGCATACGACCGTGACGACGTGAGCACCGTGGTGGGAGGCCCCGAATCGCTCCTCGACCTCGCCGCGGCAGGGCAGCTCGGCGCGGCGCCAACGGTCCTGGCGGGCGACGCGGCGGCTGCCGGCGTTGCCGGCCCGGTCGCGATGACCGACGGGCTGCGCAGGCGGGACGTGTCGTTCGGCCGATCGCGCGACAACGCCTCCCAGACTCTCACCGCCGATGACACCTTCGAGGTGACGGCACCCGCTCACGACTACCTGCCCGAGTGGGGGGCGCAGCAGTTGACCGTCGCCCGTTTCGAGGGCATCAGCGCGATTCGCGCGTCGACCGCCCGTTCGCAGGTGGACTCCCCCGGCGGCGCCCGCCCTGAGCACCAGCCTTACGCGGCGATGGACGGCAAACCCGAAACCTCCTGGCAGTCCGCGCCGTACTCGCCCAGCGACCGCCAGTGGGTCGAGGTGGGCCTCGCCAACCCGACACGGGTCACCCGGGTCGAGGTTTGGTTCGACCTGAAGGCCGACACCCTGCCCACGACGGTGACCGTCACCGCCGGGTACGAGAGCCGCACCGTCGAACAGTTCAGCGATCACATGGTCTTCGAACTGCCCGGCGTCCATGTCACCCGCGCGGTTCAGATCTCGATCGACGACACTTACGACCTCCGCCCGCTCGGTAACGGGTCGGTGGGCATCGCCGAGATCAAGATTCCCGGCGTCCAGACGAGCCGGACCCTTGTCCTTCCCGCCGCACCGGCCACCGATCGGCCGGCGACCGTCGTCGTGTCGGCGGCGCCCACCACGCCGGCCTGCTTCTCCGTCGACGGCCACCCTCGCTGCTCCACCGACGCCGTACGCGGTTCTGAGGACGCCTCCACCATCGACCGGACCCTCACCCTGCCCGCCGCCGGCACGTACGACGCCAAGCTGTGGGCGCGGCCGACGGCCGGCCCGGATCTGGACAACGTCCTCGACAAGCTGGTGGCCGACGCACAGCCGCTGCGCCTCACCGCGCAGGTCACCGCCTCCTCAACGGCCGTTGCCGACCCGACCGGTCGGGCCGGCGCGGCGTTCGACGGGGACCCGACCACCAGTTGGTCACCGGCGGTCAGCGACGAGGCACCGATCCTTCGCCTCAAGTGGCTCAAGCCGCAGACCATCACCGGGCTCCGGTTCTCCGTAGACGACGAAACAGCCGCCACCCGCCTCGGAAGTGTGCGGGTGGTCGGCGACGGCGGTTTCCGGAGCAGCCTGCTCGGCGACGACGGGCTCCTTCGCCTGGACCCGCCGATGCGGACCGACGAAATCACCATTCAGTTCCTCGACAAGCCGTCCGCCACCAGCACGGACCCGTACAAGCTGCGGTTGCCGGAAAAGCTGCCCGTCGCGGTCGGCGAGGTGACCGTGCTGCCCGGAGCGCCGATCGTCAGATCGCGCCTCGACGCACCCGTGACGCTGGCCTGCGGGTCGGGTCCGACGCTGCAGATCGGCGCGTCCCGGGTGACCACCACGCTCCGCGGCACACTCCGTGACCTGCTCGAACTGCGCGACATGCCGGTGGCACCATGCGGGGCCACGCCCCGACAGCTTGACCTGGGCCGCGGGGAGCACCGCCTCGTGACCACACCGAGCAATCTCTCCTCGCCGACTCGGGTCGCCCTGGTGCCGCGGACGTCCACGCCGACCCCGGCGGCGGTCGCCAGCGCCATCGAGGTCGGCTCCTGGGCAGCCACCGAACGACGCGTACGGGTGACCAGCCACCCCGTCGACCGTGTACTCGCCGTGCGGGAGAACACCAACACGGGCTGGGAGGCGACCATCGGCGGGCGGACGCTGAAGCCGCTGGTGGTGGACGGATGGCAGCAGGGCTGGATTCTTCCCGCCGGCACCTCCGGGGAGGTGGTACTCCGCTTCGCCCCGGACACGACGTACCGAGCGGGCCTTCTGCTCGGCGGCATCCTGCTGGCGGTGGTGGTCCTCCTCGCGGTGCTGCCCGCCCGGCAGCCCACCGCGCGCACCCCGTCGACCGCCGTACCGCGAGGCCGTCGTCGGGTCACCCGATCCCTGCCGCTGCTGGCCGTCGGCGGCGCCGCGCTGGTGCTGTCGAGCGGACTCATCGGCGGCCTGTTGGTCGCGGCTGGGTTCATGCTGGCGGTACCCGGCCCTCGCCGCCTGCCCTGGACAGCCGACCCACGCCGGGCCAGGACGATCAGACGGGCCGTCGAGACGTGGCTCCCCGGCGCGCTCGTCCTGCTCGCCGGGTGGGCCTACCTCGAGTCGACGCAACGGAACACCAACGCCCTGCTGCAACTCGCGATCGTCGTCGCCCTGGGCGCTCTCTGGCTTTCCACCGCCGCCCGGCGACGGCCCGTACGCCGAGTCACGCCGAATCCGGCGGCCCCAGCCGTTCCGGCGCAAGCGGATCCGGCGGTCGCGGAGGCACCGATGCCGAACACGACCGACGGGCACCACCCCGCCCTGTCCGACATCACGTGAGCGCCCGGCGACCCGGCCGTCCGGAGGAGACCGCGGAGCCGGAGCCGACCGGCGGACGGGCCAACGGACTGGGCGCGGCGGGAGTCGGTGTCACCCTGGCCGGCGTCCTCGTCAACGGCCTGGCCTACCTGGTCCCGGTGCTGGCCGCCCGGCGGCTCGACCCGGCCGACCTCAGCGCACTCGCAACCGCCCTCGGCCTGGTGGCCATCGTCAGCGTGCCAGGGCTCGGTCTGCAACTGGCCGTCGCCGTGCACCACGCCCGGCACGGAACCTCCGAGACCCGGCGGCTCACCGCAGTCACGGCCGCCGTGTGCGCCGGGAGCCTCATCGTGGCGACGCCACTGCTGGTCGCCGCTCTTGACCTCCCGGTCGAGGTGCCCGCACTGCTGGCGGTCACCACCGCGGCGATCGTGCTCTCCGCCCGCTCCCTGGGGGAGTTGCAGGGCAGCCAGCGCTTCCTGCGACTCGCCGCGGGGATGGCCCTGCTCGCCGTGGGCCGCTACGGCGGCGTGATCGCCGGGCTGTTGCTCGGCGCGGGCCTGACCGGAGCGCTGGCAGTCGGCGCGCTGACCGCGGCGCTCGCCCCGGCGGTGCTGGCCCGACTCGCCCGCGCACCCGGACGACCGTCCACCGCACCACGGCTGACCACCGCTCAGGTGGTCGCCGGCTGCGGCGCGACCCTGGCGATGCTCGTCGTCTCCTACGCCGATCTGCTCCTGGCCCGGCAACTACTTCCCCCGTCGGGGTCCGCGGCGTACTCGGTCGGCACGGTCCTGAGCAAGGGCGCGCTCTGGGCACCCCAGGTTGCCGCCGTCCTCGCCCTGCCGCGTCTCGCCCGCGGTGATCGCCGCAGCCGCACGGTGGCGCTCACGGTGACGGGTACCTGCGGCCTGGTGCTGGTGCTCGCGTCGATCCTCGCCGGAGGGCTGGCCTTCCGCCTCGCCGGTGGACCCGTCTACGCCCACCTCGGCCGGTACGCACCGTTCTTCGCTGCGATCGGCGCGCTCTACGCGGTGGTGTTCGTGTTACTCAACGACCGCCTCGCAGCCGGTGTGCGGTGGGCCGCGGCACCGCTGTGGGTGGGCACGGCCGGCCTGGTGACCGTCGCGGCGACGATACGGCCACGCACCGTCGCCGATCTCCTCCTCGCGGCTCTGGGCACCGCCATCGTCACCACTCTGATCATGGCGGTGACCGCCCGTCGACCAACCGGAGCACCAGCGATCGGGCCGGGCTAGCTCTCCACGAGCCAGTCACTCAGAAGGCGGTGGTCGATGGCGTCCACCCGACCGAGGCTCCGGCCGGAGGCCATCCGGTCCCGCAGCTCAGCCCTGGTGAACCAACGCGCCTCCAGCAACTCCTCGCCGTCGACGCGTACCTCCTCGGACGTGGCGGTGGCCCGGAAGCCCACCATCAGGCCGGCGGGGAACGGCCACGCCTGCGACCCCTGGTAGGTCACGTCGGTGACGGTCACGCCCGCCTCCTCGGCCATCTCCCGACGGACCGCGTCCTCCAGGCTCTCGCCGACCTCGACGAACCCGGCCAGCGTCGAGTACGCGTCCTCCGGCGCACCCGCGTGCCTGGCCAGCAGGCACCGCCCCGGCGGGCCGGGCGCCTCGATCAACACGATGACCGCCGGTTCAATCCGGGGAAACAGGATCCGCCCGCACTCACCGCCGGTGCAGGTCCGCAGGTGCCCGGCGCCACCGGCCACGGCCGCCGCACCGCACGTCCCGCAGTACCGCTGCTGCCGGTGCCAGTGCAGCAACCCCCTGCCGTACGCCTGGACGGCCGCGTCGCCTGGTTTCAGGCGCCCGACCAGTGCCCGTACGTCGACGGACCGCGTCGCACCGGCCATCTCGACGGCGGCCCGCTCGGGAAGCCCGGAAAGGTCAGCGGCGAACACGGCCGCGTCCCCGTCGAGCCCCAGGAAGACGGTCTCACCAGCGGCGGACCGGACGAGCGACGCGCGCTCGGCGGTGAGCCGGACCGGCCCGTCCCCGTCGACGAGACAGCGGTCCCGCCACATGGGCAGCACCACCGTGGTCGACTCGGTGAGCAGCGCACTCATCCGGGCCGGATCGGTGCGCAACGGGCCCGCCCGGTCCAGCCAGCCGCCCCCGTACGCCAACACCCGTTCCGCTGTGTCCACCCGGCCACCGTGCCACGTCTGCGGTTCGCCACCGGCAGCGCCCCCGGGGCCAGCACGACACGCCGGGAGACACGCGGTAGCTGGGCCTGGTGGGCGTAGCCGCCAAGGACGGCCGCGCATTCGTTACCGTAGGTGCCTCCGGGAGGGGAAACTCCCGCGGCACCCTGGCGATCGAGGTTGCAGTGACGCTGTACGGCGAAAAGAGTCCACCCGCCGACGACCGGCCCACCGTGCAGGTCACCGCGGTCACCTGGCCGGACGACGGACCGGCCGCCGGGCCGGCGCCCGTCCCCGGCGAGCCGGAGGGCGGCCCGCGCCGCCCCGGCCGGATGCGGATGCTGCTCGCCGCCGGCGTCACCGGTGGTGTGTTCGCCGCTGTCGCGGGTGCCGGCGCCTGGGCGTACGCCGGGGACGTTCCCCGCGGCACCAGCGTGCTCGGCACCGAGCTGGGCGGCCGGAGCCGCGCGGACGCCGACCGGGAGTTGCGGGCGGAGCTGGAGCGGCGGGCCGCAGCGCTCGCCAAACCGCTGACGGTCACCGTCGACGGACGCACCGCCGAGATCAACCCGGCCGACGTGGGGCTCGCCGTCGACGTGCCGGCGACCGTCGCGGCAGCGGCCGAGGCCGACGCGCACCCGGTCAGCCGGCTGGTCGGCTCCCGCACTGTCGAGCCGGTGGTCACCGTCGACGCGGGCCGGCTGGACGACGCGCTCCGCAAGGTGCTCGGCGACCAGGCCCAGGGCATGACGATGCCGGCGATCAGCTACCAGGGCACCACGCCGAAGGTGGTGCAGCCCAAACCGGGGTTGGCCCTGGATCCGCAGCGGTCCGCCGAGGTGGTCCGCGCCGCCTGGCTGGCCGGAAACCCGGTCACCGTCCCCCTGGTGGAGAGCCACCCGGCGACCACGCCGGAGGAGCTGGACAAGCTGGTCACCGAGCTGGCGAAGCCGGCGGTCGCCGCGCCGGTCACCCTGCGCACCGACAAGGGGTCGGTGAAGGTCCCGCCCGCCGCCATCGCGAAGAGCCTGCGGTTCACCGCCGACAAGGCCGGCAAGCTGACGCCGTCGGTGGACGTCAAGCGGCTGCGCGCGGCGCTCGGCGATGACCTGAACGCCATCGAGGTGCCGGCGAAGGACGCCACAGTGACCATCGCGGGTGGCCGTCCCACCATCACCGAAGGGCGTTCCGGCCAGCAGCTGGACACGGCGACCCTGGGCACCGAACTGCTGGCGGTGCTGCCGAAGTCGGAGGGTCGTGAGGTAACCGGCGAGTTGAAGCCGACGCCACCGGAGCTGACCGCGGAGAAGCTGACCAGCCTGGGCATCAAGGAACGGGTGTCCACCTTCACCACCCGATTCACCGGTGGTCTGGCCTCGTCGCGTAGCCAGAACATCGCCACCATCGCCAAGGACGTGGACGGCACGGTCGTCCTACCCGGAAAGACGTTCTCCCTGAACGGCCACACCGGCGAACGCGGTTACGCACAGGGCTATCGGGACGCCCCGGTCATCCTGAACGGCAAACTGGTGCCGGGCGTCGGCGGCGGCACCTCACAGTTCACCACCACGCTGTTCAACGCGACCTACTACGCCGGGTTGGAGGACGTCGAGCACAAGCCGCACTCGTACTGGTTCGACAGATACCCGGCGGTCATCGAGTCGACGATCTTCTGGCCGGACCTGGACTTCAAGTTCCGCAACAACACCGAGCACGGCGTTCTGATCGACACCTCGTACACGTCGAGCACGATCACGGTGTCGATCTGGAGCACGAAGATCTACGACAGCGTGAAGACGGAGTATGGGCCGCGTCGCAACATCACCACGCCGAAGCTGATCCACTTGGAGCCCGGCCCCTCGTGCATCGCGACCAACGGCATCAACGGCTTCACCCAGGACGCCTTCCGGGTCATCAAGAAGGGTGGCGCGGTGGTCAAGCGGGAGAAGTTCACCTGGCGCTACGACGCGGAGCCCCGCTACGTCTGCGGGCCGAAGCCCTCCTGAGGTCTCACCCGCTCTGAGGTATCGCCGGGACTGACGTCTCACCCGCGCTGAGGGTCTCACCCGCTGAGGTCTCGCCCGCGCTGAGGTCTTACTCGCCGGCGTCACGGCCCTAGCCGTGGCGCCGGCCACCATGCGGCGGCATCGGTACCACCCGTGCGTCCTGCACCCGGATCTCGGCACGGAACCGGTGTGCGGCGGGATGCCACATCTCCTCGAACGGGCCCATGACCTCACCACCGATACCGCGCCGACGCACCCGGGAGCCAGCCCACCACAGGACCCTCAGGGTCGCTGCCACGCTGCGAGGCCGTTGATCGACTCGGGAACACCGAAACCGCGGTATCCGGGGCGGCCTGATACCCCGGTTTTACGAAAACCGAGTCGATCAACGTCCTCGAGACCACGCAAAACCATGGGGGAAACGCAGAAAGGGCCACCCGATAACGGGTGACCCTTTCTGGAAAGATTGTCCGGCGGCGTCCTACTCTCCCACACCCTCACGAGTGCAGTACCATCGGCGCTGGAGGGCTTAGCTTCCGGGTTCGGAATGTAACCGGGCGTTTCCCCTCCGCCATGACCGCCGTAACTC
>NZ_JAGPYA010000042.1:0-63309 GCF_018070245.1 Micromonospora sp. M61
GCTCGGTGCTGAGCAGGCGGCGCAGGGACAGCGCGACCAGCGAGGCGACCAGGCAGCCGCCGACCACAGTCGCTACCCAGACCATGCCGTTGGCGGCGCCAATGAGCGGGCCGGCGGTCACCGGACCGATCACACCGCTGACCCCGAAGATCATCGAACTCATGGCGTTGTATCGGCCGCGTAGCTCGTCAGTGGCCAGTGCGTTGGTCAGCGCGGGCATCACCGGCGAGAGCATCGTCTCGCCGAAGCCGAAGATCGCCGAGCAGGCCACCACGCACAGGGCGGCGAACAGAGCGCTTTCACCGCTGACCAGGCCGCCCGCGCCGAGGACCAACCAGGCTGCGGCGAACACCGCACCCACCACCGCCAGTGCCCGGGTGCGACTGCGCCCCTCGATCCGGCGGATCACCAGCAGTTGCGCGAGCACGATCATCACGGTGTTCGCCGCGAGCGCCCACGCCACCACCCGGGGGTTCACCTCGACGACCCGCACCGCGTACGCGGCGAAGCCCACCTCGACCTGTGCGTAGCCGCAGGTGGTGAGGATCAACCCGAAGATCACCAGCCGCCGGAACGGGCGGTCCCGGAGCACGGTCAGGTAGCCGCCGGCAGACGGCTCGTCGACGCCCCGATGGTTGCCGAGTCGGTGGCCCACGCCGGGCAGGGTGAGCAGGATCAGGGCCGGCAGCAGGTAGGTCACTGCGTCCAGCAGATAGATCACCTGGAAGGTGGCGAGCCGTCCGGTGTCGACGATCGCGCCGGAGGTCATGCCACCGATGCCGATGCCCAGGTTGAGCAGGGCGAAGTTCAGCCCGAAGACGCGTTGCCGCTCATCGTCGTCGGTCAGCGACGCGAGGATCGTGTTCTGCCCGGACCAGATCGCCGAGCTGCCGACCGCGATCACCGTCATCACCAGCAGCGCCGACCCGGTCGAGTCGACCAGCGCGAGCGAGCCGGTGCCGACCGCCTCGATCAGCAGACAGGGCACCACCACCCGGCGTGCGCCGAACCGGTCGATCAGCGTCCCGCCCAGTGGTGACAGGGCCAGGGTGACGGCGCCGTACCAGCCGATCACGAGCCCGGCGCGGGTGTCGGTGAGCCCGCGTACGTCGGTCAGGTAGATGAACAGGAACGGCAGGGTCAAGCCGCGCCCGATCGCCGACAGCAGGGTGCCGAGAAGGATCCGGCGAGCTTCCGAACGGCGGGGCAGAGCGCGGCGCAGCATGTCCGGCATTCTGTTGGTCGGGTGTGACACCACGCGACTCGTTTTCGGCCGTGCCGCGCCGTCGTCGAGGTCGACGAGTGACCGATCCCACGATGATCCACCTGACCCTCTCGCCGGTCCGGCGGTGTCCGCCGGGTCTGCGATGCTGACCCGATGACCGGCACCTGGCGACATCTGCCCGCTACCGCCCGCGCCATCGCGGTGACCGCCACCGCGGCCGTCGTCGCAGCCCAGGCACGCGACGGTCAGGCGTACGACGAGGTGGTCGGCAAGCTCGCCGCCGACGAGCGTTCCGGGCTGGTGCTCGGCGCGGTGGTCCGGTTGCTGCTGGAGGAGAGCCACCCGGACGGGCTGACCGGCGACGACATCCGCCAGGTGTTGACCCGCTGCGTGCAGGGTGCGGCACGGTGGCGTTCGGACGTCGACCCGCACGTGGTGCTCGTCCTGCTGGCCGGCGCTCTGGGGGTGTACGACCCCGAGGGCGACGAGTCACCCCCGGACGCGTCCGCCCTGGCCCGGCATGCCCCGCTGCTGGTGGCCGATCTGTTGGCGGCGACCGGCGTGCCGTTGGACGACTACCTGGCCGCCGCGTTCGCCGAGATCGAGCGCACCGAACGACAGGACTGACCGGCGGAGGCGGCCACACCGGCAGCCGCCCCCGTCTTTGGGTGGGGCCCTGTCAGACCGGGTCGGCGGTCCGCCGTGCCACGACCTCCAGGTACTCCGCCGGGATCCGCACCGTGCCGTCGGCGGACCGGTTGTGCGTACGGGCCAGCTCCACCAGATCGGCGTGCAGATTCGATCGTTGCTCCTCGGGCAGCGCCTCGAACGCCTTCAGCGTCGGCCCGTAGTTGGCTCGGAAGAAGTCGGCGAACTCCTCCGGGGTGCCGAAGCGGAAGACGTACTCCCGGCGTACCGTCCGCAGTTCACCCACGGCCCCGCCGAGCAGCTCGCGGACCCGGCCCTCGTCGCCCCACTGCACCGGTGGGCGCAGCCCTGCCGGCGGCGGCACATGCCGCCCCACCGTGCGGAACAGGTCGCCGATGAATCCCTGCGGCGTCCACGACGCCAGCGCCACCGTGCCGCCGGGCCGGCAGACCCGGACCAGCTCGGCTGCCGCCTGTTCCTGGTTGGGCGCGAACATCACGCCGACGACGGAGAGCACCGCGTCGAAGGACCCATCGGCGTACGCCAGGCGCTCCGCGTCCCCGGTCACGAACGTGACCGGGAGTCGTTCCGCAGCGGCGCGGGCGTGGCCCCGTTCCAGCAGTTCGGGTACGTAGTCGACGCCGGTCACGACGCAGCCGCAGCGCGCGGCGGCGATGGCGGCGTTGCCGGTGCCGGTCGCCACGTCCAGCACCCGGGCGCCGGCCGACAGGTCGGCCTCCGTCACCAGCAACTCGGAGATCGGGTGGATGAGGGCGGCGACAGCGCCGTAGTCGCCGCTGGCCCAGGTCACCTGCTGGCGTGCCTTGACGGCGTTGAGATCGATTGCGGTGGTCATCGATGGTCCCCCTCGGACGTTTCGTGTGTCACCGACCGTAGGCGGAGTGGCACTGCGAGGGATCGGTAGAAACACCTATGTTGGGGGCGCCAGGCCCTGCCGGCGGGCCGTCGCGGCAGCCTGGCCCCGGCTGGGCACCGCGAGTTTGTCCAGCACCGCCGACACGTGGTGGCCGACGGTCCGAACGGAGAGCGACAGCCGGGCCGCGATCTCGGCGTTGCTGAGCCCTTCGGCGAGCAGCGCCAGCACCTCCCGCTGCCGGGCGGTCAGGCCCGCCGGGTCCCCGGCCGTCCTCGGGCGCGGCCCTCTCGGCACCCGGGCCATCCCGCGGCCGCGCAGCTCAGCCCGGATCCGTCGGGCCACGGCGACCGCGCCCAGCCCGTCCAGGATCCGCAGCGCCTCAGCGGCCGCCGGGTCGTCGCCGCAGGCCAGCGTCTCGGCCCGGGGGTACGGGCAGCCGAGCTGGTGCCACTCCTCGGCCGCGCCAGCCCAGTCACCCTCGATGAGCCGCCGGTACGGCGACGCCAGCGCGTCGGTGTCCCCGAGCGGTTCGCCGACCCGCCACAGCCAGTACGCCAGCTCGCCGGCGTACCAGGGTTGGCCCGCGTCGAGAGCCAGCCGGTGGGCACGGCGCAGCTCGGGGACCGCCCGTTCCGGCTCGCCGGCCAGCCAGTGTCGTTCGGCCAGGGCCGCGGCGACCGGCACGACGAACTGGAGTTCCCGGCTCCGCGTCGCCCAGCGCGCCGCCCTGTCCAGATGGTCCTCGGTGCTCGGCTCGCCCCTGCGTGCATGGAGCCGGCCCAGTGCGACCAGGGCCGGGACCAGGCTCCCGCCGGGCTGCACGGTGCCGGTCAGCGCCCGTTCGGCGTCGGCGCGGGCACCTGCCCAGTCGCCGGTCGTCAGCCGCAGTCGGGACCGGTGTCCGAGCAGGTGCCGGGCGTACCCGTCGAGGTCCCGGGTCTCGGTGAAGCGCAACGCCCGGTCCAGGGCCTCGGCGGCCCGCCCGATCCGGTGCCACTCCACCGACATGGTGGCCAGGTTGACCAGCGCCCGGGCCGCGTGGTCGTCGAGATGGTGGGCGACGGCCAGGGTGTGCCCACGTTCCAGCTCGATCATGCCGGCGACATCACCGCTCTGGAGGCGGGCCGAACCGACGTTGACCAGGGCGTGCGCCTCGGTCTCCACGTCGCCGAGCCGCCGGGCCAGCTCCCGGGCCCGGTCGCCCCAGTCGATGGCCCGGCCGTTGTCGTCGGCGAGCATGAGCAGCTGCGACATGTTGCTGTAGGCCATCGCCAACTGCCTGCCGGGCGGCGCGGACTCCAGCACCTGAACCGCCCGGGTACCCGTCGTCCGGGCCGCAGCGCTGTCCCCGGTCCACCAGCACAGCCGGGACACCCAGCGCAGGTTCTCGCCGATCCGCAGCGGATCGCCCTCGGCCTCCCGCAGGGCGAGCGCGGCCTGCCGGGCGTCCAGCGCCTGCGCGGCCAGCCCGGCAAGGTACGCGGCAGTCGCGTACGCCTCGAGCAACTCGGCCCGGCGCGTTGCCGGCAGGCCCGCGGCGTGTGGGAGTGCGACGGTGTAGTGGTCCGCTGCCTGCCGGTGCGCGCCCGCCCGGCTGGCCCGTTGGGCCGCTACGGGCGCCCAGTGCAGCACGGCCGCCGGATCGTCGGCGTGGTGGGCGTGGTGCACCAACCGGGCGGCGTCCACGTCCGGCCGGGGCGTGAGCCGGGCCAGTACGGCCGCGTGCAGCGCGACCCGGTGCGCCGGGGACAGTGACTCGCGTACCGCCCGACCCAGCAACTCGTGCCGGAATGCCACCGCATTGCCCGCCGGCACCAGCACCCCCCGATCCAGGCACTCCTGCACGGCAGCCGGTGGATGACCGTCGAGCAGGTACGGCTCGGCCCGGGACGGGACCACCGAGACCAGGGCGGCGACCTCCCGGGCCGGAGGCGACAACGCGGCCAGTCGGGCCAACACCAGATCGCGTACGGTCGGCGGCACACCCGGGCCGGTGGCGGCCAGCACCTCGGTGACCAGCAGCGGGTTGCCGCCGGTGGCCTGGTACAACCCGTCAGGGTCGCGGCCGGCGCGGCGGGCCAGCCGCGCGACGGCATCGGTGGACAGGGCCGGCAGCGGCAACCGGCGGACCAGTGGCCGGGGCAGCCCTGCGAGCACGGCGTGCAGGGGATGGTCAGCCCTCACCTCGTCATCGCGCAGGGTGAGCACGAGCAGCGCCGGGTGGCGGGTCAGCCGCCGCCCCAGGTACGCGATGAGGTCCAGGGTGGCACCGTCCGCCCAGTGCGCGTCCTCCACCACCATCACCGTCCGGTGACCGGGCCGGGGGTTGGTCAGCTCGCCGAGAAGCGCGTCGAACACGGCGTCGCGCCCTTCGGCCTCCGTCGCCGTGTGCAGTGCGCTCAGTCGTTCCGCGAGTACGCCGCCGACCTGCCGGGCGATGTCGTGCACCGGGCCGAGCGCCCGTGGGGTCAGCAGTGGGTCGCAGCTGCCCCAGAGCACCCTGGCCCCGGCCGTCGCCGCGAACGCACCGACCACTGTGGACTTGCCGGCTCCTGCCTCGCCCGCGACGAGCGCGATCGCGCCACCGGGGGAGGCCAGCAGCCCGTCCAGGGTGGCGAGCGCGTCCGTGCGCTCCAGCAGCTCCATCGCGATCGATGCTAGTCAGAGGGGCGTCGCTCCGTCGTCAGCCACGACGGCAGCATCCCCTGGTCCCGGAACTCATCCTTGTGGGTTGAGCGCGCAGGCACGCCCGGAAACGGTGGAGGGCACATCCGTTGATCGGATGTGCCCTCCACCGACGAGTCCTCCAACGTCGCTCAGGCCCGGCCCACCTGGACCTTCGGCGACGTCGCTGCGGACGTCGCCGCGGGGCGTTGCGGCACCACCACGAGCCCGTAGTTGTAGTTGGCCATCAGCAGATCCTTCAGGCCGTCGTTGTTGATGTCGGCGACCGCGAGCCCGCGCGGGGTGAAGGAACTGGCGGGCGGCAGCTGGGAGACGCGGAACTCGTCGCCCAGCCAGCCGTCCGGCCGTTGCAGCAGGACGCCCGCTGAGCTCCAGCCGCCGTGGGTGATGGCGACATCGTCACGACCGTCGTTGTTCACGTCGGCGATCGCGATGGCGTCCGGTATCTCGTAGACCGGGTAGCGGATCCACCGTCCGAACACGCCCCCGCTGTCGTGGGTGAGCACCTGCACCTGGGCGTTCGGTGCGTTGCCGGAGACGGTGACGACGACATCCTTCCTACCGTCCCCTGTCACGTCGCCGACGGCCATGGAACTGACCGTGCGCAGGTGTCCGGCGGGAGCCTGGTACCCGACCGGGTCGGCGAACGATCGAGGCGCCGTCTGGGTGCTGATCTGGATCAGCTGTCCGAGTTGCACCACCAGGTCCGGCCGGCCGTCCCCCGTCATGTCGACCGTGTCCAGGACGAAACCGCGGTGCGGCGAGACGAGAGCCACGGGTGCGAAGCCACCGTTGTCGTCGCCGTACCGCACGAGGACGCCGTTGTCGCTCACCGCGACGATGTCCGTCCGACCGTCACCGTCCAGGTCGCAGAGCTTGAGGTCGATGAGGTCGTCGGCGAACGACAGGTGCTCGGCCGTCGAGAGCTCGGATCCGGTACGGCGGAACACGTCGACCCCGTCGCCCGTAGCGACGACCAGTTCGTCGGCGCCGTCGCCGTCCAGGTCACCGATGACCGGGTACATGCTGCCGCCGGTGGGTGTCGACGTCGCCAACTGCTGCTTCAGCACGAGCTGGTTCTCGGCCTCCTGCACGAACAGGAAGGCGGAATGGTCGTGGGCGTCATCGGCGTACTCGGTCGTCGTCACCACCACGTCAGAGAGCCCATCGCCGGTCAGGTCGCCGGTGGCGACCGCTTCCTCCCAGGAGCCGAGCTTCAGCCAGGAGGGAGCGGCGAAGACCACTGAGCCGTAGGGCTGGGTGACCACGGGCACGGCATCGCCGGACACGCTCGCCCCGGACGGTTGCCAGTCGTACCCCTGGAACTGCGCGTAGACCGAGGTCGGAGTCCATCCAGTGCCGTTGACCATGGCGATCGCCGTGCCGTCGGTGCCGTCGACGTTGACGAACGCGACCGCGCCGGCCGCAGACATGAACGCCACCTCACCGCTGGGAATCCGGCCGTCCGCGTATCGCACGTTCGCGATGAGCAGGATCCGCTGTCCCTGCTCCACCGAGCCCGGTGACACCGTGACCGTCGTTGTCGTGGCAGGGCCCGTGTAGACCCGTACGGCGTCGGACGTGGCCGTGGCGCCGCCCGCGCCGACCGCCCGGATCCAGTAGACGTAGCGGGTGGCGACCGTGAGGCCGCTGTCCACATACTCGGTCGAGGTCGTGGTGCCGACCACCGTCTCCACCGGTGCCGCCTCGCTCAGCCGGACGATCTCGTATCGGGCTGTGCCGGCCGCGGCCTTCCAACGCAGGGTCATGCTCGTCTCCGCCGCGGTCGCCCGCACCTTGACGGGCTTCGGGAGCGAGGTCTGCACTGACGCCTCGGTCGAGTCGCCCGACGTCCGCTTGCCGGACCGGGACCGTACGACGTAGTAGTACGCCTTCTCCGGCGCGACGGTCTCGTCGACGTAAGACGTCCCGCTGGCCGTCCCCACCGTTTGGTACGGGCCACCTGACACGGTTCCGCGCCGTACCTCGTAGCTGCCGGCGCCTGCCACAGCCTGCCAACTCACCTCGACCCGGGTCGCGGAGACCGCCGCCGCGCCAACCGAGGCCGGTGGCGGCAATGCCGCCGCGAACGCCGGCGTGGTGGACGCCACCATCACGGCCAGGGCCATCAGCAGGATCATCACGCCACGGCCCAGCCTTCGCTGTTGCGACACCATGCACATCTCCAGATCCCGGGGATTCGTCATAGACAGGCGTAAGTCATAGCGACAGCGCCCGCAAGAACGTCACTGCCGGCAGCGCGAACGGCCGGTGGGGAAGATCGCCGTCGACGTCGATCCGTTCGGGCCGCCCGGACTGCTGGACAGCTCAGGTTGTGCGGTTGCAGCCGCTCGCCGTGGTTCGGACCGCCGGGGCGGACTAGAACCCTGAACCCCTCCAGCGCTGCGTCGATCATTCCGAACTGGACGGATCGGCCACGTGGCCAGGGTCGATTCTTCCGCTGCCTTACCGCAGTTGACAGCCTTCGCCGGTGTCAGTTGTGCCGGATCTCTGCCCGATGATCATCGCCGCGCCGTTCAGCTTCCCGGACCGCTGGCTCACCGCCCGCCCCGACAGGCCGGCTACTTCAGGTAGGGGTTCGAGCTCTGGGGATCCGGCACACCTGCGCGATCGGTGAGCGACAACTCTCGCCCCGCGTGGGTCTCGACGATCGCCAGGCCCTCGTCACGATGGATCCAGCTGTGATCTGTGTACTCCCACACAGCCTGGTCGGCGAGCACGTCAGGAAGTTGTCCGCAGGGAATCACCTCGTAGCTGCCGCTGCCGTTTACGTCGACGACCAGCTGGCGTACCTCGATGAGCCCATCATTGACCAGTGAGACCAGGGCAGCGGCAAGCACCGGCAGCAGTGTCAACTTGTCTTCCTGGTCGAGATCGGTCCGCCAGTCCCAGAGCACGCTCGGGAGCAGGTCATGCTCTTGAGCGTTGACCATGAGGCACTGCTCCTCATGGCTTAGCCCACCCCAGGTACGCACGGGCCGATCGTGGCACAACATCTACAGCCGCACCTCGACCTCTTCGTCCGTCGTCACCCAGTTGGTCACCCAACCCGACCGTCAGACGTTGAAGAGGAACTTAGACCGGCCGACTCACACAGCAGGGCGGGCAGGTCGCCAAGGGTGGCGAACGCACGTCCGCCCCAGCTCGGGTCGGTGTCGTTGTGCTCAGTGGTACGAAGCACGGTCATACCGACCGCTGCCGCGCCGGCCAGTTCGCCGTCTGCGCCGTCACCGACGAAGACGCACTCTGCCGGCGCGACGCCCAACCGCTCAGCGGCGATGCGGTAGATCGCCGGGTCGGGCTTGGCCAGCCCGACTTCGCAGGAGAAGACCGCGACGTCGAAGCAGCGGGCAAGCGGGCTCTGCGGCCACGCCTCGGCGGTCTCCGAGGTGGCGTTGCTGATAAGGGCCAGCGGATGCCCGTCGTCGCGCAGCGCGTCAAGCACGTCCAGGGTGGCGGTCGAGACAGTGCCCAGCACCCGGCGCGCGAGGGCTCGCCGATGTCCACCGGCCCGTGTCACCTGTGCGTCGGTTGGCGTGCCACCAAGGCGTCCGGCGAGAATGCGGACAGTCTCCTCCACGTCCCACCGGACCAGCCGGTCACGCCAGGTGGCGTGGTACGCAGCGATCAGCGCGGACGGTGCCACCCCGACCACGAGCGCCATCTCGCCAACTACCCGGTCACGCTCGTCATCGGCACCGTGAACCAGGGTATGGAAGAGATCGAAGATCACTGGCCGAGACATGTGCGCATCCTACTGAGATCGTCACCGCTGTCGCCTTGCTTGCCATCCCGCCTGCCGCTGACCCGCCCTGGGGAGCGGGCCGCCACCCCGGTCCCCCACGTCAAGACGGCCTTGACGCACGTTCGGACGCTGGCGGCCCGGGTGGCGGTCTGCTCGGCTTGCCCGCGTTGACGCTGGCGGGGTGGCCCTGCGCAACCGCTCACGGACCGCGACCGGGTGCGGGCCCGTCTCGGCCGCATTGAAGGCGTGCAGAAACTTTGCGGGACAGGATGCTTGACATGATCGATGCTTCGTTGTTCAGCGTCGACCGATCGGCTAGCCAGTCCTGCAACCGCCGGCTCGTATGGTCACGTGCATGATCGGCAAGGTTTCGGATGCCATGGTGCATCACAGGCACGGTGTCTTGATGCTTGGTCTACTGGTGGCGGGCGTGAACGTCGCGGCCGTCGGGTTCGTGCCCACCCTGGGGGAGCGCCTGTTCTTCCCGCTGCTCTTCCTTACCTTGGCGGTCCTGGTCCTGGCGCTCATCGCCATGGGGACCCGTCCGGTCTACTTTGTGGTGCAGCCGCAGGTTCCGGCCTTCGCTACACCCGCTCCGGCGTGGAAGGTGCTCATTGCCCTGGGCTTCCTCGCGCCTGCATCGGCCAGCATCGGCGCGGTGGTGCGTTCGGCCAGGGCAGGCATTGCGTCGACGTTCGACGTGATCGTCAATATTCCCTGGTTTTTGCTGGTCGCGCTGTTGCTGGTTGAGGCGTGGCGGGGTTACGGGGTGCAGCTCCATCCTTACGGGATACGGCAGCGTTGGGCTCTCGGCTCACTCACTGTGCCGTGGGAGGCCCTACCGGCCGCTCAGATCCCCCCAGGTGTCGACCGCCCCTCGCGGCTCCGGATGGCGATCACGGAACCCCAGCTGGTGCGGCGACGCGGTATCCCGTGGAGCCGGAAGGCCATGCGCACCGACAACGTCGACGCGGAATTTCTCGCTGCTGTGATCGGGCACTACGTCGCTCTCCCCGAACACCGGGCAACGATCGGTAGCCAGCCCGAGTACGAGCGGCTTCTCGCCGAGTTACCCGAGCGGGACGGTTGGAAGAGCGCGGGCGACGGCTCCTAGGCCAAACGTCAAGCTCGGGCTGATCTTCCCTCGACTGTCGGCACTGCCCCCGATGCAGCCACCGTCCGCCGGGCCTTCCGCCGGGTCGCGCAACCCTGGCTGGCCTCGATCCGGCCGCAGTTGGTCACCCAGGAAGCACTAGAGGGCACATCCATGGATCGGATGTGCCCTCTGACCTGGTCGGGGTGGCCGGATTCGAACCGACGACCTCTTCGTCCCGAACGAAGCGCGCTACCAAGCTGCGCCACACCCCGAGGCGTGCCGACAAATAGTAGCCCACCCGCCCCGATGGTCAAACTCGGTACCCCCGCTGCCCGGACCCCGCGCGGGCCTCAAGATCCGCGCAACTTCCCCGATGTTGCTGCCTCGGCGCGGGGTGAGGCAGCAACATCCCTGATGTTGCGCGGATCTTGACGCCCGCGCGGGGCGCAGGGGTGTGCGCGGGGCGCAGGGGTGTGCGCGGATCTTGAGGCCTGCGCCGCCTGTGCGGGGCGCAGGTGTGGGCGGGTCAGCGGGGGATGAGGGTGAGGATGCTGGCCTCCGGGGGGCAGGCGAAGCGGATCGGGGCGGTGGGGTGGGTGCCGAGGCCGGCGGAGACGTGCAGCCAGGAGTCCGAGCCCGGCCAGCGGTGCAGACCGCGCGCCATCGAGCGGGGCAGGCCGCAGTTGGTGACCAGCGCACCGAAGCCCGGTACGCAGACCTGACCGCCGTGGGTGTGCCCGGCCAGCATCAGCCCGAAGCCGTCCGCCGCCATCTGGTCGAGCACCCGTGGCTCCGGGGAGTGCGTCAGCGCGATGGACAGATCCGCTGACGACGAGACAGCGCCAGCCACGGAGGGGTAGTCGTCCCGGTCGATGTGGGGGTCGTCAACGCCGACCAGGTCGAGCTGCCGACCGCCGGCCTTCAACGTGGTCCGGACGTTGTTGAGGTCCGCCCAGCCGGCCCCGGTGAACACCTGACGCAGCTCTTCGTAGGGCAGCTCGACGCCCTCGGTGTATTCACGGTCGGGCAGGAAGTAGGTGAACGGGTTCTTCAGGACCGGCCCGGTGTAGTCGTTGGAGCCGAACACGAACGCCCCCGGATAGTCCAGCAGCGGCTGTAGGGCGCGCAGCACCCCGGGCACCGCGTCCGGGTGCGCCATGTTGTCGCCGGTCACCACCACCAGGTCGGGGTCCAGGGCGGCCAGCGACGCCACCCAGCGCTGCTTGCGCGCCTGGTCGGGCATCATGTGCAGGTCCGACAGGTGCAGCACACGCAGCGGCTCCGCGTCGGCCGGCAGCACCGGCACGTCGTACCGCCGCAGGGTGAACATGTTGCGCTCGATGAGCGACGCGTACGCGAGGGTGGCCGCGCCGACCGTGGCGGTTCCGGCGGCAAGCCGGAATAGTGTGCGCTTTCGCATGGCGTTCAGGGTAGTTTGACCGTCCATGAGCACGCTGAAGGACCGCCTCACTGCCGACATGCGTTCCGCGCTCAAGGCGCGCGACGAGCTGACCACCTCCACGCTGCGGATGGCCCTGGCCGCCGTCGGCACCGCGGAGGTCGCCGGCAAGGCCAAGCGCGAGCTCACCGATGACGAGGTGCTCGCCGTGTTGACCAAAGAAGCCAAGAAGCGCCGGGAGGCAGCCACCGCGTTCGCCGACGCCGGCCGCGCCGAGCAGGCCGCGAAAGAGTCGGCCGAGGGTGAGGTGCTGGACCGCTACCTGCCCAAGCAGCTCTCGGACGCCGAGCTGGCCGAGCTGGTGTCGGGGGCGCTCGCCGCGGGCGGCTTCACCGGCAAGGCCCAGATGGGCCCGGCCATGAAGGCGGCCCAGGCCGCGGTGGCGGGCCAGGCCGAGGGCGGCCGGGTGGCTTCCGAGGTACGCCGACAGCTGGGCCTCTGACCCACCGGCGGCACCGCGACTGCGGCCCTCGGGATCGGCGCCGCTAGCTGGTCGACCGGACAGACGAACGGGCGGGCACCCGAGAAGGGTGCCCGCCCGTTGTGTCCTGCTCGTCGGCTCAGCCGCCGGGACGACCGCCGCCACCGGGTCGACCGGGCGGGTTGCCAGGCTGCCCGGGGCCACCGGGACCACCGGTGTTGCCCGGCGTGGTGCCGCCACCACCGTTGCTGACCTGGATGGTGACGATGCCACCCTTGATGGTGCGCCCGTCCGGGCTGGTGCCGTGGGCGGTGCCCGGAGGACAGGAAGACTTGACCTTGGCATCGGAGACCACCGGCTCGAAGCCGGCACCCTTGATCCGGGACTTCGCCTGATCCAGCGGGATACAGCTCACGCTCGGGATGCTGCGCTGGTCACCCTCGGAGATCTTCTGGCCCGGCGGCTCGAACTGGATCGCCTTCTTGCCCTTCATGGCGTCCCGCAGCGTCTCCCAGACCGGCGGGTTGATGCCGTCCTTCTCACCGTGCTTCATCTTCACGTTGGTCTGCGGCCAGTCCGGGTCGGCCATGATGCCTGCCACCGCGTACTGCTTGGTCATCGCGACCAGTGCGGCGGTCTTCTCCGAGTCGGTGGTGCCGGACTTGCCGGCCACCGGGTAACCGACGTCGTTGCGGACGTTGCCGGCAGTGGCTCCCGCGCACCGGGAGGACGACGACTTGTCACCGACCGGGCATCGGGCCGCGTCCACCGCGGCGCGGGCCACGTCGGTGCTGAACCGCTTCTCGCAGCGCGGGTTGGCGATGTCGAGCTTGTTGCCCTCCGGGTCGCGGATCTCCTGCACCGGGATCGGTTCGCAGTACGTGCCGTCCGCGGCCAGGGTGGCGTAGGCGTTGGCCAGATCCAGCGGGGTGGTCTGCGAGACGCCCAGGGTGAACGCGCCCCACTGGTGCGCACCCTTCTCCAGATCCAGGTCCTCCTGGGACCGGAAGTTGATGCCCAGCCGCTTGGCGGCCTTGACCACGTTCTCCGCGCCGACCTGCTGCTGCAGTGGCACGAAGTAGGTGTTCACCGAGCGGCCGAACGCGGTCCACATGTTGTGTGGGCCGGCCATGCTCTCGGTCGAGTTGGTGGGGCAGTAGAAGTTGGTGCCTGGGCAGGCTGCGGGGCCCGGCTGGATGATGTATTCCGATTTGAACTGCTTCTGCGCGTTGATCGGGTAGCTGAGCGGGATGCCCTTTTCCAACGCCGCCACGATCGTGAACATCTTGAAGGTCGAGCCTGCCTGATAACCGGTGATGCCGTCGCCACCGGTGAGCAGGGGGTTGACCGTCGCCGGGTAGTTGCCCCGGATCTTCTTCTTGCTCTTCGCGGGATCGCTGGAGATCTTGTTCTTCGGGTTCTTCGGGTCGTCCAGCTTGAACTGCCGGTTCACCGCGAGCGCCCGGACCCGGCCGGTGCCGGGCTCGACCACCGCGACCATGGCCGCTTCCTTGCTGTTCACGCTCTTGGCCTTGCGGACCGCCTTGTCCGCGCCGCGCTGCGCCTGGACGTCGATCGACGTCACGACGGTGTAGCCGCCGCTCTTCAGCCGCCGCTCCCGGTCGTACGAGGTCGAACCGAACGTCTCCTGCTGCATCCACCAGCGGTAGAAGTAGTCGCAGAAGAAGCCCCACTCGTTGACGTTGGCGGCGACGCAGCCGTTCGGCGTGCGCTTTTCCTTCACCACCAGCTTGACGGCCTTGGCCGCGTCGGCCTCCTGCTGGGTGATGGCCTGGATCTCGACCATGTTGTCGATGACGTAGTCACGGCGGTCCAGAGCGAGCGGGTAGCCGGCCTTGGTGGTCGGGTCGTTCGTCGTCGGGGCCTTGACCATGCCGGCCAGCAGTGCCGCTTCCTCGATCTTGAGCTTGCTCGGCGGCTTACCGAAGTAGACCTGGCTGGCGGCGAAGATGCCGTACGCGCCGTTGCCGAACGAGGCGAGGTTGAGGTAGCGGGTGAGGATCTCGTCCTTGGAGAATTCCTTGTCGACCTGGAGGGCCAGCCGCATCTCGCGGAGCTTGCGGGCGCTGGTGTCCTCGGTCGCCGCGACCACGTCGGCCGGGTGGGTGGCCGAGTAGGCGATGGCCAGCCGGACGTACTGCATGGTCAGCGTCGAGGCGCCCTGCCGGCCGGAGCCCTCGGCCTGGTTGTTGACGAACGCGCGTGCGACACCGTTGATGTCGACGCCGTTGTGCTTGTAGAAGTCGTGGTCCTCGGCCGCGATGATGGCCTTCTGCATGTAGGGAGAGATGTCGGCGAGCTTCACGTCGCGCCGGTTCTCGTCGTACATCGTTGCGAGCGGTGTCTTGCCGTCCGAGGCCAGCAGGTAGCTGATCTGCGGCGCTCGGGCCACCGTCAGCTCCGTGGGCAGGTTGCCGAATGTCTCGGCGCCCGCCTTCGCGGCCAAGCCGGACATCGCCACCGCGGGGAAGGCCGCCGCAGCGACCACCACGCCGGCCAACAGGCCACACACGAGTAGCGATGCGGCGTTGGTCAGCACATTGTGGTCACGTTTCCGCATCCAGGTCACCTCAGCAGGGTACGCGAGTAGGGAACGAGGTGCGCTGGGGCGTTCTTTCCCCATTTCCTGCGTGCGCTGCCCTCGTTGTGCTAAACGCACGACCCCCCGTGCTTGGTTGCGTGTGACCTGGCGTGAGTCTCCTCCAATTCAGGGAGGCGGCGCGGCGTTATCGCTGACCTCGGCGGGGTAACCGGCGGTTGAAGGCCCGGGAAGCCGGGAGTGTCCGGAATGATGGATTTCGCCGACAACGTTGCGTAATCGGGTGACTACAGAGCATGATGGGGGCGGCGACAGCGCCACATGTCGTCCGCGCCGCCTTGGGGAAGGCAGGCCGGGCGATCGGGGGGAATTGCCGGCTGACGTGCATCGACGAGGTCGGTAGGTACTGCAAGGGGGGACGTGTACACATGGGCATGATCACTGACTGGCCGTCGCTGGCGGCATGTCAGAACGGGGACCCGGACGCGTTGTTCGTACAAGGCGCCGAACAGAACGTGGCGAAGCGGATCTGCCGGAGCTGCCCAGTTCGGTACGAGTGCCTGGCCGACGCGCTGGACAACCGGATCGAGTTCGGTGTGTGGGGTGGCATGACCGAACGCGAACGGCGGGCGCTGTTGCGTCGTCACCCGCAGGTGACGAGCTGGCGCAAGATGTTCGAGGCAGCGATGAAGAAGAACAGCAAGGACAAGGCCGGCAAGGACAAGATCCTCGTCAGCGCGGCCACCTGACGCCGGTCACGGCCGGCTGATCGCCGCGCCGATCGTTCGCAGCCCGTCGACGTCGTGCACGTCGGCGGGCTGTGCCGTCACCGACACCGCTGGCACCGCCGGGAACGCCTCGGTGAACCGCGCGGCGACCTGCTGCTCGCGTACCGCCTGACGAGCCAGCGCCGCGTGCGCCCGCAGCACGTCGGCGGTGGCCTCGTGCCCACCCAGCTCGGTCAGCCGCTCGGCGGCGAGCCGGCTCTGCTCGGCATCCAGCTCCGGCACCGCCGGTCGGTGCACCCGGTTGAGCACCAGGCCGGCGAGCGGCATCCGCTCGTCCCGCAGACGGCCCGCGAAGTAGGCGGCCTCCCGGACCGCGTCCGGCTCAGGCGCCGCGACCAGCAGGAAGGCCGTCTCCCCGGCCTGGAGGATGCGGTACGTCTGCTCGGCGCGCTGCCGGAAACCACCGAACATCGAGTCCAGTGCGGCCACGAAGCCGGACAGGTCGGTGAGCAGCTGTGCGCCGAGCACCTTCTGCACCACCTTCGAGAACATCCCGAACGAGGCCGTGACCAGGCTGAACATGCTCCGTCCGCCGCTGCGGGCCGGAGCCAGCAGCAGTCGCAGCATCCGGCCGTCGAGGAAGCGGGAGAGCCGGGCCGGCGCGTCCAGGAAATCCAGTGCCGAGCGGGACGGCGGCGTGTCCACCACGATGAGGTCCCATTCGCCCCGGGCGTGCAGCTGGCCCAGCTTCTCCATCGCCATGTATTCCTGTGTGCCGGCGAAGGTCGAGCTCATCGCCTGGTAGAACGGGTTCGCGAAGATCTCCGCGGCCTTCGCCGGATCGGTGTGCTGCAGCACCACGTCGTCGAAGGTGCGCTTCATGTCCAGCATCATGGCGTGCAACTCGCCGCCGCTGCTCTCGACGTCGATGCCCTTGACCTGGCGAGGGGTGTTGTCCAGCTCGGTCAGGCCCAGCGACTGGGCCAGCCGGCGGGCCGGGTCGATGGTGAGCACCACAGTGCGTCGGCCGTGGTGCTCGGCGGCCCGCAGGGCCAGCGCAGCAGCGGTGGTCGTCTTTCCCACTCCGCCGGCACCGCAACACACGACGATCCGCACGCCGGGGTCGGCGAGGATCTGGTCGACGTCCAGCTGCGGCGCCGCGTCTTCGGAAGGCACCAATCGAGCGTATCGGGCCGCGTCGGTCCATGCGCCGGTGCTGAGCTCAGGTGTGAGTCAATCGGCGCTGACGAGGGCCCGGGCCAGTGTCGTGAGGCCCGCACGGTCCACCCCGTCGGGCAGCAACGGCAGCTCGACCATCGGCAGCCCCAACTCCACCAGCTCGGCGCGGAGCGAATCTTCCAGTTCGCGACGGATGACCTGGTCCCGGGCCTCGTCGTGCAAACCGGCCACGGTGTCCCGATCGGCCGGCAGGCCGGCGGCGACCAGCCCACGCCGCAGCTCCGCAGCGGTGATCGCCCGGCCGGCGGGCAGCGGGGGCCGGGCGCCGTTGACGATCACCTTCCCGATGCCGAAGCCGAGCGAGGTCACGTCGGCGATCGCGTCCACCGTCTCCTGCACCGGCATCTCCTCCAGCAACGTGACCACGTGCACAGCGGTCATCGGGGAGCGCAGCAGCGCGGCGACCCCCTCGCTCTGGGTCTTGATCGGGCCCACCTTGGCCAGCCGGGCGGTCTCGGCCGTGACGTTGAGGAAGCGACCGATCCGCCCGGTCGGCGGGGCGTCCAGCACCACCGCGTCGTACACCCGCCGCTGCCCGGAGGTGCGGGTGGTGGCCTCCTTCACCTTGCCGGTGAGCAGCACGTCCCGCAGCCCCGGCGCGATGGTGGTGGCGAAGTCGATGGCACCGAGCTTGCGCAGCGCCCGGCCCGCCGCGCCCAGCTTGTAGAACATGTCGAGGTACTCGAGCAGCGCCTCCTCGGCGTCCACCGCGAGAGCGCGTACCTCGCCGCCGTCCGGCGCGTCGGCGAGGTGCCGCTCCTCGTAGGGCAGCGGGTCGATGCCGAACAGCTGGGCGATGCCCTGCCGCCCCTCGACCTCGACCAGCAGGGTGCGCCGGCCGCCGGCGGCGAGCGCGAGGGCCAGGGCCGCCGCGACGCTGGTCTTGCCGGTGCCCCCCTTGCCGGTCACCACATGAAGGCGGGCGGACCATCCGGTACCGGCCGGCTCGATCGGCCGCTCAGCTGCACACACCCGTCGAGCCTATCCAGGCCCGACGGTCACGCGACCTCGCAGACCCACCAACCCGTCTTCTGCACCACAGTGAAGCGCAGGTCCTGGTCGGCCACCTTCTCGTCGGAGGTGGTCATGGTGATCCGGGTGGAGACGGTGGCCCGGTCCCCGGTCTGGTTGTCCACCTTCGGGGTGGTCCACCGGAAACGCGGATTCTGGTGCGCTGAGGCGTACTTCTGCACCTCGGCGACCTTCGCGGCGATCTTCTCGTCGTCGCGGGAGGCGGCACAGACCCGATCGGCAGCCTTGGAGGCGTCGCGATCCTTGTAGACCGCGGTGAGGAACTCGTCGACGGCGATCGCAGGCTCCTTCGCGCCCTCGCCGGTCTCGGCATTGCGCAGGGTCAGGAACGCCACAACGCCGCCGCCCACGCAGAGCACCATGATCACGACCAGTGCGATCGCCGCGATCAGCAGGCCGCGCTTCTTCTTCGGCGCGGCTGTGCTCTGGTAGGGCGGGTACCCCGACGGCGGTGGCGGGATCTCCGGGCTGCCCGGCTGGGTCGGTGCCGCGGTCGACGTGGAGCCACCCGGCCCCTCCGGCTGCCCGGCACCCTCAGCACCACTCGACTGGCTGGGGAAGGCCGGTTGGGAGGGAGCGGCCGGCCCAGCGGGGAGCGCCGGCTGGGCCGGGGACGCCGGGAGGGCGAGCCGCCCGGCCGGTGCGGCGGGGGTTGGCTGGGCAGGAATGCTCGGAGAGCCGGGCTGACCGGCGGGATCCGGGTGGGCCGGCGGGTGAGCGGGTGGGCCGGCCTGGTCGCCGCTGGGCGGTTGGGTCATGGTCTTTCCCCCGGGGGTGCGGCGCCCGCCGCCACCCCTGGCGCCGAGCGTGATCGAGCGGGCGTCCGGGCGCAGCGCGACCGTCCGACCGGAAGGGTAGCGGTCGATGAGCGGATCGGCGTCGCCCCTGCCATGCCGCGCGGGCCGTCGGTTCGGTAGGTGATGAGCCGCGCTCGGTTTGGCAGTCCATCCTCCGACTGTCGATCTGTCGCATATGTGACTGTTGGTGGCCGTTGTGCGCGTCCTATTGGCGGGACTGCGGCCACCGACCTACCTTCGTCCCGGTGCGGGGGCCGGAACGGACGAATGGGTTCGGACCGGAAGCATGATCCGAGAGGTACGACCGGAGGCAGTGCATGCGCGACGCGGACAACATCCCTCGCACCCAGTTCCCGACCAACGACCGGCCGCGCCGGCCCGGGTCCGTGGTCGAGACCAGCGGGCCCGTCGGCAGCCAGCCGATCAACGAACGGTCGTACCGCCGGATGCCGGAGCAGACGGAGGCGGCTCGGGCGCCGGGCCGCCCCGCCGAGCGGGCCCGCGACGACGACGAGCCGGGCTTCGTCATCCACCTGCCGATCCGGGTGCCGAGTCTGGCCGCGGCGACCGTACTGGCCGGCCGGGTCGCGGTGTCCCTGGGCTTCCTGCCCGAGCTGGACGCCGGCGAGACCACCGTGTCCAACGCCGACGACCAGAACAACCGGCACCGGGTGTTCTGTGACCTGCTGCTGCCCGACCGCTCCCGCTGCCCCCAGGGATACGAGCACGAAGGACTCTGCGGGGAGCTGCCGGCCGCTCCGGAGCAGCGTCCCGCACCTCGCCCCGCCAGCGGACCGTAGGCTGTCCCTCGAACAATTCCGCACCGAGAGGGAGCCCTTCAGCGATGCAGAAGTGGGAATACTCCACGGTCCCGCTGCTGGTCCACGCGACCAAGCAGATCCTCGACAACTGGGGCGAGGACGGGTGGGAGCTCGTCGCCGTGATCCCCGGGCCCAATCCGGACCAGCTGGTCGCCTACCTGAAGCGGCCCAAGGCGTGAGCAACGGTCCGCACGCGAAACTCGCCGAGCTGGGGTTCGAACTGCCCGAGGTCGTGCCACCGGTGGCCAGTTACGTGCCGGCCGTGCAGTCCGGGCAGCACGTGTACGTCTCCGGCCAACTGCCGATCGCCGAGGGCAAACTGCTCGCGACCGGCAAGGTCGGCGCCGGCATCTCCGCCGAGCAGGCGAAGGATCTGGCCCAGCGGTGCGCGCTCAACGCGCTGGCCGCTGTCGACTCGCTCGTCGGCCTGGAGAACGTCGTCAAGGTCGTCAAGGTGACGGGTTTCGTGGCCTCCGCGCCCGGCTTCACCGGTCAGCCGGCGGTGATCAACGGTGCCTCCGACCTCTTCGGGACCGTCTTCGGCGAGGCTGGCCGCCACGCCCGCAGCGCGGTTGGAGTGGCCGAACTGCCCCTCGACGCACCGGTGGAGATCGAGCTCATCGTCGAGGTCGCCTGACGCGTCACCAGCACCCCCGCGATCCGCGCTCAGGAGGGGCCCCTTCCTCGCCGCCAGGCGTCGACGGGGCCCTTCCTCCGGGTTCGGTGGGCAAGATCGTGGGGTGTTGCGGGCGGGGTCGTACCATCGCAGCCATGAGCGGGCACGTGACGGCACCACCTGCGGCGCTGGCCGACGAGCTGCCGACCTGGGTGACACTGCTGCGTGCACCGAACCCGGGGCCGATGACCCTCGACGGCACCAACACCTGGGTTCTGCGCGCCCCGTCGGCCGAGCACGCCGTCGTGGTCGACCCGGGGCCGGCGGACGAGGGACACCTGGCCCGGATCGCCGAGCACGGCCCAATCGGGCTGGTCCTGATCACCCACGGCCACCCCGACCACACCGAGGGCTCCGCCCGGTTGAGCGAACTGCTCGGCGGCGTGCACGTCCTCGCCGTCGACCCGGCGCACACCATCGGCGGCGAGCCACTGACCGAACCGGGCGAACGCCTCGGCGGTTTCGGCCTGGAGATCAGCCTGCTGGGCACTCCAGGGCACACCGCCGACTCGGTCTGCTTCCTGGTCGGGCACGGTGACGAGCGGGTGGTGTTCACCGGCGACACCATTCTCGGCAGGGGCACCACCGTGGTCGCCCATCCGGACGGGCACCTCGGTGACTACCTGACCAGCCTGGAGCTGCTGTCCGCGTACCGGGGGATCCCGGCGTTGCCCGGGCACGGCCCGGCGCTGGCCGACTGCGCCGCCGCCGCCGACTTCTACCTCGCGCACCGTCGCGCCCGGCTCGACCAGGTCCGCGCGGCGGTCGCGGCCGGCGCCCGCACGCCCGCCGACGTGGTGGCGGCGGTCTACGCGGACGTGGACCGCTCGCTCTGGTGGGCGGCCGAGTGGTCGGTCCGTGCGCAGCTTGAGTATCTGGGTGTCGGCATCGGGGAATCTGCGCCGGGGGTCAGTGGGTTGGAGCACATGTGACCTGCCCCGTGTGTGGAACCGTCGCCGTTCCCGGCGCGCGGTTCTGCCACAACTGCGGTGCCGCGCTGCCGGCCGCCGCCACGTTGCCGGCAGCCGAGCGCCGGGTGGTCACCGTGCTCTTCGGCGACCTCTCCGAGTTCACCTCCTGGTCGGAGGACCTCGACCCGGAACGGGTCGGTGCGGTCACCGACCGGGTGCTCGCCGCGCTCGCCGGTGCGGTGAAGACCTTCGGCGGGCACGTCGACAAGCTGACCGGCGACGGGATCATGGCCGTCTTCGGCGCCCCGGTGGCGCACGAGGACGACGCCGAACGCGCCGTCCGGGCCGCCCTGTCCATGCAGCGGGCCGTCCGCCGGGTGCTCGACGACGAGCGGGGCGGCGGCGCGCCGCTCGGGCTGCGCGTCGGGTTGAACACCGGCGACGTCATCGCCGGCATCCAGGCCGCCATCGAATACACGGTCATCGGCGACACGGTGAACACGGCCGCCCGGCTGGCCGACGCCGCAGCGGTCGGCGCGGTCTACGCCGGCGGCCGCACCGCCGCCGCCACCCGACACGTGTCGTCCTGGCGGGCGCTGCGCCCGCTGCGGCTCAAGGGCAAGCGTGAGCCGGTCGAGGCGTACGAGCTGCTGGGCCTGCTGGACGCACCGGGCACCCGCTCGGGGCTGGGCGACGAAGCGCCGTACGTCGGCCGGGAGACGGAGATCGGCCGGGTCGCCGGCCGGCTCGCCGAGGTGATCGACCAGGGTGACCCGCGGGTGCTGCTGATGACCGCCGAGGCGGGCATCGGCAAGTCCCGGTTCGCCGCGGAGGTCGAGCGCCTCGCCGCCGGGTACGACGTGGGCGCTGGCCGGTACGCGGCGCACACGGGCGCCCGGGTGCTGTCGGTGCGGTGTGCCGCCTTCGGTGAGCGACGTCGGCTCGCGCCGCTGGCCGACCTGGTGCGTGCCGCCGTCGGCCTGCCCAGTGACGCCTCCACCGCACTGACCCGACCGGCGGTGGACGAGAGGTTGCGACGGCTCGGGCAGCGGCTCGCCCGCTCCGGCGGCGAGACCACCCCGATCGCCGTCGAGCAACTGCTCGCCCTGCTCGGCTACGGCGAACTCCCGGCCCACGGCGGCACCGACTCGGGCGAGTGGGGCGGGTCGAGCGTCCCGGCCGCGGATGCCGAGACGGTGCCGAACGCGGTCGCCAACCTGCTCAGCGGGCTCGCCTCGGAAGCGCCACTGGTGATCGTGGTGGACGACCTGCACGACGCCACCCCCGAGACGATCAGTGCCCTCGGGCTGACCCTGTCCCGGCTCACCGGCCCGGTGCTGGTGCTGCTGCTCGGTCGGCCGGAGCTGGTGCGTACGGCCGGCGCGCTGACCCGGGTCGCGGACGCCGAGGTGCACTCCCTGCCTCCACTGCGCGGTGCCGACGCGGCGCGGCTGCTCACCAGTTACCTCAGCGGCGGCAAGCTGCCGCAGGCCGACACGGACCGGCTGCTCGCCACCGCTCAGGGCAACCCCTTCTACCTGGCCGAGCTCGTCACCCTGCTCATCGAGCGCGGAGCGCTCACCACGGAAACAGCGCGCGGTATCCGCGCCTCGGAGGCAGCGCGCGGTGCCCGTGCCTCGGAGGCAGCGCGCGGTGTCGGTGCCCCGGAGGCGGCGCCCGGTTCGCGTGCCTCGGTTGATCGTCCCGGCTCCGGCGAACGCGACCAGAGCCCGTCGACGGGTTGGCGGTTGGTGCCCGGGTCGCTGGGCAGCCGGCTGCTCTCCCGCGACCTCGCCGCCGTCCTCGCCGCCCGGATCGACGCGCTGCCACCGGACGCCCGTTCGGTGCTGCGTGACGCCGCGGTCATCGGTGACACGGTGCCGACCGGGGCCCTGGAGGCGATGCGTGAGCAGCGCGCCGGCCGCGACGGCCGGCCGTCGGCCGTGGTCGCCGTGGAACTCGACAGGGCCGTCGAGGAGCTGCTGCAACGTCGGATGCTGCACCGTTCCCGCACCGGCTACTCGTTCGCGACCCCGCTGATGCGGGAGGCCGCGTACGCAGGGGTGAGCAAGGCGGAGCTGGCCGAGCGGCACGCCGCGCTGGCCCGCTGGGCGGCGCCCGCGAACGAGGCCGCCGCCGGGGCGCCGGGCGGGTTCACCGACGAGGCCCGGGACGACTTCGTGGCGATGCACGTCGAACGGGCCGCCACGCTCGCCGACGCGGTGAAGCTGCGCCCCGACGCGCCGGCCCGGGCGGTGGTCCCGCTCGGCGTCGCCGCGCTCGGCCGGGCCGCCCGCCGGTCGCTGTCCGCCGGTGAGCCGGTGCTGGCCGTGGAGTACGCCGAGCGGGCCACCGAGTTGGCTCGCGACGGCATGCCGGCGGCCGATCGGGTGGTGCACGCACGGGCGCTGCTCCAGGTCGGCCGGGTGGCCGACGCGCTGGCGTACGCCGAGAAGATCGCCGCGAACGCGGGGGACGAGGTCACCCGGGTCAGCGCGCTGCTGCTCGCGGGGCAGGCCCAGGAAACCCTCGGTGATCAGGGTCGGGCGGTGACCGCCTGGCAGGAGGCGTTGCAGGTGGCCACGGCGGGCCAGTTGCCCATCCAACGCGCCACGGCGATGCGCCGGCTCGGCATGGCCGACTTCGTGGCTGGCCGGCTGAGTCAGGCGAGCAGCCGGTTGGCTGCCGCGTACCAGGTCAGCCTCGGCGCGAAGGACCGACGCGGGCAGGCCTGGTCGTTGCAGAACCTGGCCTGGGTGACCACCACCCGGGGTGACTTCGCCGGCACCGACGCGGTGCTCGGCCGGGCTGCCCGGCTCTTCGCCGAGCTGAAGGACCCGTACGGGCGGGCCTGGCTGCGCGGCACCACGGCGTTCGCTCGACTGCTCGCCGGCCGACTGCGCGAGGCGTGTCGGATGGCGCAGGTGTTCCTGCCCTTCGGGGAGCGGGTCGGCGAGGCGTGGGCGGTGGGCACGCTTCGTGCGGTGGCTGCCTTCGCCACCGCCGAGCTGGGTGACCTGGCCGAGGCGGACCGGGAGGCCCGACGGGCGTACCGGGAGTTCGCCGCCGCCTCCGACGACTGGGGGCGCGGGTTCGCGCTTGTGGTGCGCGCGGTGGTGGCGCGTGGGCTGGGCGAGCCGGAGCACGCGGCCGACCTGCTCACCGACGCCCTGGCGTACGCGGAGCGCACCTCGCACCCGTTGCTCACCGGGATGGCCGGCACGCTGCGCGGCTTCGTCGCGTTGGACATGGGCGACTGCGAGACGGCCGAGCGGGTGGCCCGCTCGGTGCTGACCGCTGTGGAGCCGCACAACCCGCAGGCCCCGGCGCAGGTGGCGCCCCGGGTGCTGCTGGCGACGGCACGTCTGGCCGCCGGTGACTCGGCGACTGCGGTCGGGTTGCTCGCCCCGGTGGCCACGGCCGCCGCGAACGCGCCCTCGCTGCTCTTCTCCCGTCGCCAGACGATGGCCCAGTACGCGGCGGCGCTGCTCGCTCACGGTCAGCGGGAGCAGGCGTTGGACTGGGCCCGCCGGGCGGTGACCGCGCCGGCCGAGGACGTGCGCAGTCAGGTGATCGCGGCCAGCGTGCTGGCCGAGGCGCTGGCTGCCTGCGGCCAGCCGACGGAGGCCCTGGCCAGCGCGGACGAGGCGGTCCGCCTGGCGTACGCGACCGAGCAGCGCAGCGAACGCGCCGCCGCCGACGCCCTCCGCGCCCGCCTGACCCCCGCCCTCACCTGACCCACCACCCACCCTGCCCCACCCACCCCACCCCCACCCCGCCTGACTCTCGGTGATCAAGAGGTTTGCGTCAGGAATCAGGCTCCCGGTGACCGAAACCTCTTGATCAACGCGGCAGGCGCGTGGGTGGCTCGGTTCTGCCGGTTCCGGGGATGTGGCGGTCGGGGTGAGCGGCTAGCGTGTCACCACCGTGTGCCGGTCCACAGTGTGATCGTCGCCGTGCCTGGGGAGGCCCTTCATGAAGCTGCCGCGTTCCATCGCGGGCTGGACCATCGCGGTCTTCGGCGTGTTGGCGCTGGTGATGGGCACGGTCGGGCTGCTCTGGCCGGAGGCGCAGTTGCGCATGCTCGGGTTCGAGGTGCCGGAGACGCGTGCCGTCGGTGACCACACTGGCACGTTCCTGCTGGCGTCCTCGATGGCGGCGTTCAACATGGGCGTCTACTACCTGCTGGCCACGGTCACCGAGTGGCGGGTGTTCTACCGGTTCACCGTCGTCTTCCGGCTGGTCACGTTCACCGTGTTCACCATCGCGGTGCTGGCCGACATCGCTCCGGGCCGGTTCTTCGGCGTGGCGGCCTGGGAGGGCCTGGGGGCGGTGGCCACCGCCGTCGGCCTGCGCCTGGACGCCCGCCGTGGCACGTCGGCTGGCGACGTGGTGACGTCCGACGGTGCCGGGGCGACTGCGGACGCTGAGGAGGGTACCGGTCCGGCCGGCGCCGCTCCGGCGGACGCGGTGCGCTGAGCCATCGGTCGGGTTGGGTATTTTCGAGCGGTGACCGACACCCCGACCGGCGGCTTGCGAGTTCCGATCGTGCCCGGTCTGACGGATTTGCGGGTCTTTGCCCGGGGCGGCTACGCGACCGTCTACCAGGCCACCCAGATCTCGGTGGGTCGCGAGGTCGCCGTCAAGGTGGAAAACCGGACGCTGGACAGCGAGCGGGATCAGGCCCGTTTCCTGCGCGAGGCGCGGGCTGCCGGCCGGATGTCGTCACACCCGCACGTGGTGGACCTCTTCGACGTCGGGGTCACCGTCGACCAGCACCCCTACCTGATCATGGAACTCTGCGACGGCTCGTACGCCGAACGGATGCGTACGTCGCCGCTGGGCCCGGTGGAGGCCCGTGACCTCGGCATCAAGATCGCCGACGCGCTGGCCCACTCGCACGGGGCCGGAGTGCTGCACCGCGACGTCAAGCCCGCCAACATCCTCCACTCGCACTTCAACTCGGCTGTGCTCGCCGACTTCGGGCTGGCCGTGCTCGCCGAGCACCGGGACGCCTCGGTCACCCTGGAGGTGCTCACCCCGGCGTACGCGCCACCGGAGATGTTCAGCCACAGCCCGCCGTCGCCGGCCGTCGACGTGTACGCGCTCTGCGCCACCCTCTACGCGGTGATGCACGGCCGGCCGCCCCGCTGGCAGTCCGAGCGCAACCCCAGCCTGGTCACCGTGCTGGAATTGTTCAACCAGCCGCTTCCCGCCCTGCCCGGCGTGCCGGACGAGCTGATCGACGTCCTGCGCCTCGGCATGGCCAACGACCCGGCCGCTCGTCCCTCCGCCCTCGAACTGCACGACCTGCTCGCCAACCTGCCCCTCGGCTCACCGTCGGCACCGGTCAGCGGTGCCCCGGTCAGCGGCGGCGTGACCCTCTCCGGCCCGTACGCGGCCAGTCAGCCGGTGCCCCGCCCGCCCACTGAGGACACTCAGCAGGTGGTGACCGGTGGCCGGCGCTGGCGGCGCTGGTTCCTCGGCGGCGCGGGAGTGCTGGCGCTCGCCGCTTCCGCCACCGCCGGGGCCTGGGTCGCCGACCGGGCGCCATCACCCACCCCGAGCCCGTCGGTCACCCAGGTCGCCGCCCCGGCCACCGGCCCGCTGCCCGGCTGCGTGACCGGCGCCGGCTCGCCGACCGCCCTGCCCGAGGGCGCCCGCTGCCTGCCCGAGCTGGAGTGCTTCGGCCCGGTGCGGATCCGCGGCAGCCGCGCCGAGGCAGTCCGCCTTCCCTGCGCCGGCCGGCACACCTGGGAGACGTACGCCGAGGGGATTTTGCCGGTGGCGCTGGTCGGTGCCGACTACGACGAGGTGGTCGCCGCTGCCCCGGTGCGGCAGGTGTGCAGCGCCACGACGTTCCGTTTGACCACCGGGATCGCCGAGCCGAGCGGCTGGCATCTGGAGGTGCTACCGCCGGTCGACGGCAGCATCGACCGGGCGTACCGGTGCCTGGCCGGGCGGGGCGTGGACGGGCTCGCCGCGCCCACCCTCACCGGCCGCCGCTGAGTCCGTTCGACCCGCGCCGCCGGTCACGTACCGCACGCAGGGTGGCCCGGCTGTCCAGGGCGTCGAGGGTGTCCGCGTCGATCCCGTACGGCATCAGCTCGGGCGGCCCGACGGTCGCCGACCGGTCCGCCGGCTCCGGGTCGTCGGCCTGACGCGCGGCGGAGACGGCGACCCCGGCCACCATGGTCAACAGGACGCAGAGTAGCGCGAGGACCACGCCGACAAGATCTTGTCGGCGCCAGATGACCAGCATGACCAGCGGCGCGAGGGCTCCCAGCGCCGCGAGCACCGCCACCGTCCGCGCATCGGGTCTGGGCAATCGACTCACCTGTCCAGCATGTCGCCACGGGGCCGGCTGTCAACCGCAGAACCGACCGCCGCGCAGATCGCCGTCGATCCGCCAGGACCCGCCGACAAGGCCGACGACGTCCACACTCAATGGACAAGAGCCGCTACTCTCGGTGTCCCGCAAGCTCATCCGGCAGCGAGGTCGCCCATGAACGCAGGCAGTTCGCAGTCCCGGCTCCGCTCGGTCGCGTCGACGCTGGCGGTGGCCCTCACGCTCACCCTTGCCGCCGCCGCTGGGTGCGACAGCCGGAAGGAACCGGACCTGTCCTCGGTGCAGGAGAAGATGCGCGAGACGCACATCTACGGTCAGTCGAAGTTGCGCATCGGCGTCGCCACGAACGAGCCGCTGATGGGTGAGCTGCGCAACGGCCAGCACGTCGGGTTCGACGTCGAGATCGCCAAGTACATCGCGGCCTCCCTCGGCTACGAGGGGGATCAGCGGCTGGAGTTCGTTCCGGTGGCCACCGAGGAGCGGATCCCCGCGTTGCAGGGCGGCACTGTCGACCTCGTGGTGTCCAGCTTCTCCATCACCGAGGAGCGTAAGAAGGTGGTGAGCTTCGCCGGGCCGTACTTCGTCACCACCCAGGAGGTGATGGTGCCGACGCGGCTGAGAGGCAAGATCAGCACCATCGAGGACCTCCGTAACCCGGACTACAAGATCTGCACCAGTGGCGGCTCCACCTCCGAGGCCGAGCTGGGAGGTCACCAGGTCAAGGCCCTGGTCGTGAAGACCGTCGGTGACTGCGTCGCCGGCATCCGGGCGGGCCGCTACGACGCGGTCAGCTCCGACGAGACGATCCTCGCCGGCTTCCTGGCGCGCCACCCGAAGGAGTTCGAGATCGTCGACATGCCGTTCGGCACCAGCGAGCTGCTGGGCGTCGGCGTGCCGATCGGTGACCCGGCACTGCGCGACCTGGTCGCGTTCTTCCTGCAGAAGAGCTACCAGCAGGGGCGCGACGAGCAGGCGAGCCCGTGGCAGACCTCGTACAACCGGACGCTGGGTCCGTGGCTCAAGGCCGAGAAGCGCCAGCCGCAGCCGCTGGAGGTGCCGAAGCTGGTCGACTTCGACGACAAGGCGCCCACGAAGTGAGCGCGGCGACCACCGCCGCCGGCGGCGACGGCCCGGTCCCGCCGCCCCGCAGCTCCGTGCCGGGCGTCGCAGCCGCACCGACAATCGACGGTACGGAGTCGGCGCCGCCCGCCGGGGTGGACGGTGTCGACTGGCCAGCCGGTGTGCCCGTCGCCGAACCCGCCGAGCCGATCATCGCCGACGTCGAGCCCGGGCGGGTCCGCTGGGACCCGGCGGAACGACGCGCTCGCGCCAGTCAGTCCTTCTGGACCGCTGTGGTGGGCGTACCGGCGATCTTCTCGGTGCTCCGCCTCGGGGTGGAGGCCGGCGGCGAACTCCAGACCACACTGCTGCTGGTGGCGAACGTCGGGCCGGTCAACCTGCTCGCCGGCTTCCTGACCACGGCCGCTCGGCTGCTCTCGACCGGCCTGGTCGCAGTCTTCGCGCTCGGCGCGGTGCTGGCCGTCAGCGCCGACCGGCTGCCGCCGGGTGCCCGTCGCCGTCCGCTCTTCGCCCGCTGGGCCGACATCACCCCCGCCTGGGTGGTGCTGGCGAGCTTCCTGCTCGCCCTGATCACCTGGCCGCTGCTCTATCTCCCACTGCTGCTGCCGGCATTCGTGGCCGCGTTCCAACTCCGTCCCGCGCGCCTGCACGAACGGGTGCTGCCACGGCTGCTGATCATCGTCGCGCTGCTGGCCGGGTACGGCTGGCTGATGCTGCCCACCGTGCGGGAAGCGGTGCGGCAGGGCGACGAGGGGCTGGTGCTGGCGCTCATCGTGGTGCCGCCGCTGCTGGCCCTGTTCATCGCCGGACCGCTGCCGGGTGTGGTGATCCGGCCGCTGGCGTCGGCGACCGAGGTGGCGGTGCTGGCCACGCTGGTCTGGGCCGCGGTGCCGGTGATCAGCACACCGGTGCTGCCGCTGACCGTCACCACCGTCGGCGAGGAGAACGGGCCGACCGAGGACGTACGCGGGCACGTGGTCACCACTGACGACGTCAACATGGTGATCCTTCAGGAGCAGGGCGGCGTCCGGTACGTGCCGGTCGATCTGGTCCGCGCGCAGGTGCTCTGCCCGAGCGAGGAGGAGCTGCCCCGCCACCAACTGCGCATTCACGACTTCCACGTCGAGGATTCACTGTTGGAGGGCATGGGTCGGCGGGTCCGCCCGGTCCACCGCATCGATGCCACCTGTCGTACCCCGGGCTGACCACCGTCACGCTGATCGACTCGGCTTCCTGGAAATCGGGGTGTCACTGGCTCTCGGACACCCCGGAATCAAGAAAACCGAGTCGATCATGCAGCGGGGGCACGTGCGGGAACGCGGGCGGGCCCGGCCATGGCCCGGCACGCCCGCGCGGACGCGGAGGCCCGGGTCAGTACGACTTGTCCTGGCCCAGGACGTGTTGCGCCACGAAGTTGAGGATCATCTCCCGACTGACCGGTGCGATCCGGCCGGCCCGCACCGCGCCGAGCAGGGTCGCCACCCCGTACTCGGTGGTCATGCCGGCCCCGCCGAGCACCTGGACGGCGGTGTCCACGGCGAGCGCGGCGGCCTCCCCGGCCGCGTACTTGGCCATGTTGCCAGCCACCCCGGCCTCCAGGTCACGGCCGGCGTCGTACAGGGTGGCAGCCTTTTGGATCATCAGGCGGGCAAGCTCCACCTGCACCGCCGCGTGCGCCAACGGGTGCGACACCCCCTGGTGGGAGCCGATGCTCCGACCACCCCAGACCTTGCGGGTGGCGGTGTATTCGCTGGCCCGTTCGATGGCGTACCGGCCGGTGCCGGCCCCCATCGCGGCCACTGTGATCCGCTCTGGGTTGAGCCCGGCGAAGAGCGCCGGCAGCCCGGCGTCCAGTGACTCACCGAGCAGTGCGTCGGCGGGGACCCGGACGTCGTCCAGGTAGAGCAGGAACTGGTTCTCCGGAGACAGGATCTCCATGTCCAACTTGGACCGGGTCAGCCCGGCCGCGTCGGTCGGCACGAGGAACAGCGCCGGCTTGAGCTTGCCGGTGGAGGAGTCCTCGGTCCGGGCCACCACCAGGACGTGATCCGCCTCGTCGACGCCGGAGATGTAGCACTTGCGGCCATTGAGCACCCAGCCTTCACCGTCGCGGCGGGCCACAGTGCCGAGGCGGTGGAAGTTGGAACCGGCCTCCGGCTCGGTGATCGCGAAGACAATCTTCTGGGAGCCGTCGGCGAGGCCGGGCAGGTGCCGTTTGCGCTGTTCCTCGGTGCCGTGCCGGCTCAGCACGGTGGCCGCGATCGCGGGGGAGACCACCAGCAGCAGCAACGGACAACCGACTGCCGCCAACTCCTCGCAGACGATCGCCAGCTCGGTGATGCCACCGCCCCCACCGCCGTACTCGGTGGGGATGTTGACGCCCAGGTAACCGAGCCGTCCGGCGTCGGCCCAGAGCTCGGTGGTGTGTTCGCCGGACTTCGCCTTCTCGACGAAGTAGCCGTGGCCGTAGCGACGGCCCAACGCCCGCACGGCGTCGCGCAACTGGTCCTGCTCGGGGGTGAGGTCGAAGGTCATCGGGGGTCCTCCTCGGGATTCGACGGCTCCAGGTCGCCGGTGGCGGGGGAGCTGTCGATGACGGCCAGCACGGCGCCCGTCTGGACCTGACCGCCGGCCGGCACCGGCAGCTCGGCGACCACACCGTCGGTCGGGGCGAGCACGGGATGTTCCAGCTTCATCGCTTCCAGCGTGAGCAGTGGTTCGCCGGCCGTGACCCGCTGACCGACCTGAACATGCACCCGGGTCACCGCGCCGGGCAGCGGCGCGAGCAGCGACCCGGCGGCCACCTCCGCCGTGGGCAGGGGGAGACGCGGCAGCTCGGCCAGGCTCGCCGCCCCGTCCGGGCCGTCCACGAAGACCGCCGACCCCACCCGGTGTACGCGGTACGCGCACCGCACCCCGTCGACGTCGAGCACCACCCGCTCCGGGGTGGCCTCGACCAGCGCCACGCTGGGCTCGACGCCCGGCTCGGGAGCTTCGGGTCCATCTGCGGAGTCGGAGGCCGCAGAGGTGCTGGACCACTCGGCGAGCGGGCCGGCCCGGTCCAGGCGGTAGCGGACCTCGATCTCGTCGCCGCCCGTCACGGCGAAACGGGTGGTCTGGGGAACGGCGGGCACGTTTCGCCAGCCGGACGGGAGCCCGGCGAGCACCGGTGCGGTCGCCCGACGCTGGCTCGCCGCAGTCAGGGCCGCGGCGAGCGCGGCCAGCGGGAGCCGCTCGGTGGGCAGCAGCGGGGCGAACACCTCCGCGTGCCGGTCCAGGAAACCGGTGTCGATCTCCACGGCGGCGAACGCGGGGCTGCGCAGCACCCGCACCAGCAGGTCCCGGTTGGTGGTCACCCCGTGCAACTCGGCCCGGGCCAGCGCGGTGGACAACACCCTGGTCGCCTCGGCACGGTTACGCCCCCAGGCGATCAGCTTCGCCAGCATCGAGTCGTAGTGCACCCCGACCACCGAGCCGGCCACCACGCCCGAGTCGAGCCGAAGCCCCGGCCGGGTCAGCCCGCCGAACTCGGCAGCCACCGCGGGAACCATGAACCGGTGCAGGGTGCCGGTTGCCGGCCGCCAGCCCGCCCCGGCGTCCTCGGCGCAGAGGCGCACCTCGATCGCGTGCCCGGTGCTGACCGGAAGGGTCGCCGGCAGCGGCTCACCCTCGGCCACGAGCAGTTGCAACCCCACCAGATCGAGGCCGGTGCACAGCTCGGTGACCGGGTGCTCCACCTGGAGGCGGGTGTTCATCTCCAGGAAGAAGAACTCGCCGCCCGGGGCGAGCAGGAACTCCACAGTGCCCGCGCCCAGGTAGTCGACAGCGCGACCGGCGGCCACCGCAGCCTCGTGCAACGCCGTGCGCACCTGCTCCGGAACGACCGCCGGCGCCTCCTCGACGATCTTCTGATGCCGGCGCTGGATCGAGCACTCCCGGTCACCGAGGGCCACCACCCGGCCGTGGGCGTCGCCGAAGATCTGCACCTCGACGTGCCGGCCGCGTTCGACGTACCGCTCGATGAAGACCGTGCCGTCGCCGAACGCCGCAGCCGCCTCGCGGCGCGCGGACGCGACGGCCTCGGCCAACCCCGCGGCGTCCCGGACGATCCGCATGCCCCGCCCACCACCGCCGGCGGACGCCTTCACCAGCACCGGGAAGTCCGAGATCCCATCGGTGTCGGTCCAGCTCGGCAGCATCGGCACGCCCGCCTCGGCGAGCATCGCCTTGGCCGCGAGCTTGTCGCCCATCGCCGCGATCACCTTGGCCGGCGGACCCACCCAGGTCAGCCCCGCGTCGGTCACCGCCGCCGCGAACTCGGCGTTCTCGGCAAGGAAGCCGTAACCCGGATGGACGGCGTCCGCGCCGCTGCGCCGGGCCGCGTCCAGGATCTTCTCGACCTGAAGGTACGTCTCGGTCGGCGTGGCCCCGGGCAGCCGGACCGCCTGGTCGGCCTCGCCGACGAACGGCTCGGCGGCGTCCGCGTCCGAGTGCACGGCGACCGTCTCCACGCCGAGGGCGCGACAGGTCGCGAAGACCCGACGCGCGATCTCACCGCGATTGGCAACGAGCAGTTTCCGAATCATCATCAGTTCGCCTCTCACATCCGGAAGATGCCGTAGCCGTCGGCACCCTTGACCGGGCCGTTGTGGATCGCCGAGAGGCAGAGCCCGAGGACGGTCCGTGTGTCCCGGGGATCGATCACGCCGTCGTCGTAGAGCCGGCCGGAGAGGAACAGCGCGCCCGACTGGGACTCGATCTGCTGCTCGACCATCATCCGCATCGCCGCGTCGGAGTCCTCGTCGTAGTCGCGCCCCCGTGCGGCCGCCGCCTGCCGGGCAACGATGGACAGCACCCCGGCGAGCTGCGCCGGGCCCATCACCGCCGACTTGGCGTTCGGCCAGGTGAACAGGAACCTCGGGTCGTACGCCCGGCCGCACATGCCGTAGTTGCCGGCCCCGTAGGAGGCACCCAGGTTCACCGTCAGGTGCGGCACCGTCGAGTTGGACACCGCGTTGATCATCAAAGCGCCGTGCTTGATGATGCCGCGCTGCTCGTACTCGGTGCCGACCATGTAGCCGGTGGTGTTCTGGAGGAAGATCAGCGGGGTGTTCGAGGCGTTCGCGAGCTGGATGAACTGAGCCGCCTTCTGCGCCTCCTCGCTGAACAGCACACCGCGGGCGTTGGCCAGCACGCCCACCGGGTAGCCGTGCAGCTCGCCCCAACCGGTGACCAACGCGCCCCCGTACGCGGGCTTGAACTCGTCGAAGTCGCTGCCGTCGAGGATCCGGGCCAGCACCTCACGGGGATCGAACGGCACCTTCAGGTCGGCGCTGGCGATGCCGAGCAGCTCGTCCGGGTCGTACTTCGGCGGCAGCGGCACCGCCGTACGCGGCGACGGGCCGTGCTTGCGCCAGTTCAGCCGTCGTACGCACTGCCGGGCCAGCCGGATGCCGTCCCGCTCGTCCTCGGCCAGGTGGTCGGCGAGCCCGGACGTGCCGGCGTGCATCGCCGCACCGCCCAGCGACTCGTCGTCGGTGACCTCGCCGGTCGCCATCTTCACCAGCGGCGGCCCGGCCAGGTAGACCTGTGACCGGTCCCGAATCATGATCACGTGGTCGGACATCCCCGGCACGTACGCGCCACCGGCCGTGGCGTTGCCGAAGACCACGCTGACCGTGGGGATGCCCGCAGCCGAGAGTCGGGTCAGGTCACGGAACACCCGACCACCCGGGATGAAGATCTCCGCCTGGGTGGGCAGGTCCGCCCCGGCCGACTCGACCAGGTTGACCATTGGCAGCCGGTTGGCCAGCGCGATCTCACCGGCCCGCCGCGTCTTCGCCAGCGACCACGGGTTGACCGCGCCGCCGCGTACCGTCGGGTCGTTCGCGACGATCAGGCACTCCACGCCCTCGACCACGCCGATACCGGTGACCACGCTGGCGCCCACCGGGAAGTCCGTGCCGTACGCGGCGACCGGCGACAGCTCCAGGAACGGGCTGTCGGCGTCCACCAGCAGCTCGATCCGCTCCCGGGCCAGCAGCTTGCCCCGCTTGTGGTGCCGGGCCACGTACTTCTCGCCGCCGCCCGCGCGGGCCTGGTCCAGCGCCGCGTCCAGCTCGGCGAGCCGTTCCAGCAGCGCCGCCCGGTTCGCCACGAAGCCGGGCGCGGACGGATCGACCGTGGTGTCCAGTGTGGTCACAGGCCCATCCCCTTCACGATGATCTCGTTCATGATCTCGGTGGCGCCGCCGCCGATGCCGAGGATCCGGGCGTCGCGGTAGTGCCGCTCCACCTCGGCGTCGCGCATGTAGCCGAACCCGCCGTGCAACTGCAACGCCTGGTCGACGACCTCGTCGCAGGCGGCCACCGCCACGTTCTTGGCCATCGCCACCTCGGTCACCACCGGCTCACCGGCCGCCACCCGAACGGCGACCTCGTGCACGTACGCCCGGGCGGCCTCGGCGCGGGTGTGCATCTCGGCCAGCCGGTGCCGGACCACCTGCCGGCTGGCCAGCGGACGCCCGAAGGTCTCCCGGTCCCGGCACCAGCGCACCGCCAACTCGACGCAGCGCTGCGCGGTGGCGTACGCCTGGGTGGCCAGCGAGAGCCGTTCCGCGGCGAAGTTCTGCATGATCGCCAGGAAGCCGGTGTCCTCCGCGCCGATCCGGTTGGCCACCGGCACCCGCACGTCGACGAAAGACAGCTCGGCGGTGTCCGAGCAGTGCCAGCCCAGCTTCTCCAGCCGGCGCCCGACCGTGAACCCGGGCAGCCCCTTGTCGATGACCAGCAGGGTCAGCTCGCCGCTGCCGGGGAAGTCGGTGCAGACCGCCGTGGTCACGAAGTCCGCCCGGTGGCCGCTGGTGATGTACGTCTTCGACCCGTTCACCACGTAGTGGTCGCCGTCGCGGCGGGCGGTGGTGCGAATGCCGGCCACGTCCGAACCGCCGTCCGGCTCGGTGATCGCCAACGCCCCGATCATCGTGCCGGCCAGGGTCGGCCGGACGTACCGCTGGACCAGGTCGTCGTCGCCGGGCGCCGAGGTGCCACCGAGCCGGCCGCCCAGCGAGCCGCCGATGCTCACACCGGCGGCCGCCACCATGTGCGGCAGGGCGATGCCGTGCGTGAACAGGGCCGCGATCAGGCCGGACGAGCCGCCGGAGCGGATCACCTCCTCGGTCACGATGATCGAGTCGAGCAGGTCACCGCCGCTGCCGCCGACCGATTCGGGAAAGCCGACGCCGAGCAGGCCCAGCTTCGCGGCGGTGGCGTGCAGGGCTCTCGGCACCTCGCCGGCCCGTTCCCAGTCGTCCAGGTGCGGCAGCACCTCGCGGGTCACGAAGGCGCGGGTCAGCTCCCGCAGCTGCCGCCGTTCCGGAGTGTCCACGATGCTCATCGCGCAGCCCCCGTCGGCGCGTCGGCGGGCAGGTCGACGATCCGGGCGCGCAGCAGCTCACCGAGCGCCTTCGCCTGCGGGTCGAACCGGGTGGACGCGGCCACCCCGGCACCGAGCAGGCCCTCGATCACGAAGTTGACCGCGCGCAGATTCGGCAGGTCATAGCGCCGCACCGACAGCGGCGCGGTCTCCGGCAGCAGCTCGGCCAGTCGCGCGACGGTCAACCAGCCGCGCAGCCACGCGTACGCCTCGTCGTTACGCGCCCAGACGCCGAGGTTGGCGTCCCCGCCCTTGTCCCCGGAACGCGCACCGACCAGCTCGCCGAGCGGGCCGCGCCGGGTCGGACCGTCGTGGGTCGAGTCGCCCTCTGGAGCCGTCTCGGCCGCCGAGATGGGCGCGGTGCGGATCGGCGGGGCGATCGGGACCCGCGCGCCGCCGGGCAGCACCGCCATGTGTGGCACCGCGTCCTGCGGCACCACGTCGGCGGTGAAGACGCCGTACGGTGTCGCGTCGCCCGGCAGGGTGGTCAACGTGCAGCCCGGGTACGAGGCCAGGGCCAACTCCACGGCGGCGGCTGAGAAGGCCCGGCCGGCCCGCGCCTTGTCGCCGTCGCGCAGGTGGACGTGCAGCAGGGCGCTGGCCGCCTCGGTGTCGGCGGCGTCCGGGTGGTCGGTCCGGGCCAGCACGAACTCTAGGCCGTCCTTGCCGACCGACTCCTCGACCTGCCCGCGGACCAGCGCCGCCTTCGCCTCGATGTCCAGTCCGCAGAGGACGAACGTCATCGAGTTGCGGAAGCCGCCGAGGTTGTTGACGCCCACCTTCAGCGTGGGCGGTGGCGGGGTGCCCCGGACGCCGGAGACCCGGACCCGGTCCGGCCCGTCGGGGCGCAACGTCACCGTGTCCAGTCGGGCGACCACGTCCGGTCCCAGGTACGCCGGCCCACCGACCTCGTAGAGCAGTTGTGCGGTGACCGTCTCCACGGTGACCGCGCCACCGGTGCCCGGATGCTTGGTGAGCACCGTCGAGCCGTCGGCGGACACCTCGGCGATCGGGAAGCCGGGCCGGTGCCCGCCGTCGGGCAGCTCGGTGAAGAAGCTGAAGTTGCCACCGGTGACCTGCGCGCCGCACTCGATGAGATGCCCAGCGACTGTCGCCCCGGCCAGCTGGTCGAGGTCGTCGCGGCCCCACCCGTACCGGGCGATGGCCGGGCCGACCACCAGCGACGCGTCGGTGACCCGGCCGGTGACCACCACGTCCGCGCCGCCGTCCAGGCAGGCGGCGATGCCGAACGCGCCGAGGTAGGCGTTCGCGCTCAGCGCGTCCGGGCGTTGGATCATGTCGCCCTCGACGTACCCCACCTTGGCGGGCAGGCCCAACCGGGTGGCCAGGGTGTCGATGGCTGCGGCCAGGCCGGCCGGGTTCAACCCGCCGGCGTTGGTCACGATCCGCACCCCACGGTCGAGGGCGGTGCCGAGACAGGTCTCCAGTTGACGGAGGAACGTCTTCGCGTAGCCCAGGTCGGGGTCGCGCAACCGGTCCCGGGCGAGAATCAGCATGGTCAACTCGGCCAGGTAGTCGCCGGTCAACACGTCCAGCTCGCCGCCGTCGAGCATCTCCCGCCAGGCGGTGAACCGGTCACCGTAGAAGCCGGAGGCGTTGCCGATCCGGATCACGCGCGTGCTCCGTCCGCGCTGGCCGGCTTGCGGCCGACACCCGGCGGGCCGGCGAACGCCTGCGCCACGTCGAGCCATTCGTCGGCGACCGGGCCGGTGGCGACCAGGGCGAGGTCCGCGCGGTGGCGGCGCTGGGTGACCAGCAGGCAGAAGTCCCGTGCCGGGCCGCTCAGTCGGTCGGCGGCGTCCGCCGGACCCCAGCTCCACGTGTCGCCGCCGGGCCCGAGCAGCTCGACCCGGACCGGCGACGTCGGTGTCGCCCGGCCGTGGGCGGCGAAGCCGTGCCCGAGGGTACGCACACCGAGATGCGCGACGTGCCGGAGCCGGTCAGTGGCGGGACGGACGACGCCGAGCGCGTCGGCCACGTCCTCACCGTGTGCCCACGTCTCCATGATCCGGGCCGTCGCCATCGAGGTGGCAGACATCCGGGTGCCGTACCAGGGCAGCTTCTCGCCGACCGGAACGGCGGCCAGCGCGTCGGCCAGAGCCGTCCGGCCGACCCGCCAGCGTTCGAGCAGCTCCACCGGCGGCGCGAGGAACTCCTCGGCGCCCGCGTCGACCAGCCGGGTCGCGTCCGGGGCGGTGGTCACCGTCGCGTAGAACGCCTCGGGATTGGTGGCGGCGAGCAACGCCACATGGTCGGTCCAGGCGAGGTGGGCGATCTGGTGCCCGATGCTCCAGCCCTGCGCAGGGGTTGGCCGGGCCCAGTCGGTGGCCGGCAGCGGAGCCACCAGGGCATCGAGCTGGGCGGACTCGGCGGCCAGATCCGCGAGCAGGTCGGTGAGGTCGACCATGGTGCCTCCGGTCGGTGGTGGCCGGTGCGGCCGGCGGTCAGGGCGTGAGCAGGGTGGCGAGCTGGCGTTTCCAGGTGGTCAACAGGGCGGTACGACGGGCCGAGTCATCACTGAGCAGGTTGGCCACCCCGAGCCCGCGCAGCAGGTCGAGGGTGGCCTGCACCGCCTCGCGGACGCCGGGTCGACGCTCGTCGACGCCCAGCATGGCAACGGTGAGCCGGTGCATCTCCCGGCCGACCATCGCCTCCAACGGCACCAGGGCGTCCCGGAGTTCCCGATCGGTGCGGGCGGCGACCCAGAGCTCGAGAGCGGCCACGAACAGCGGCCCGGTGAACGCCACGCCAAGCAGGTCGATGACCCGGTCCAGCCGCTGCGGCCCGGCCGGCAGGGCTTCGGCTTCGCTGCGCAACTCGGCGGCCCGTCGCTCGGCGAGATGGGCCACGGCGGCCGTGACCAGCGCGGCCTTCGTCGGGTAGTGGTGCAGCTGGGCCCCGCGCGAGACACCGGCGCGCGCGGCGACGACGGTGGTCGTGGTGCCGGACCAGCCGTGCTCGATCAGGCAGTCGACGGTCGCCTCCAGCAGCCGGGCCTGAGTGGCGCGGCTGCGTTCCTGCTGAGGGACGCGGGTTGATGCGGGGGACACGCGAACAGCCTGCGGCCTGAGAAACAAACAGTCAAGACTGACTTTTTCTGTGTCGCTCGGCGCGGGTGGAGTGGGACGGGACCTTGTGGCACAGCGCCTGTAGAGCTGCCCCATGGATGGGGCAGGTGCCGACGTCACCGGGGGAGGCGACCCTGCCCTCAGGTGAAGAACCCCTCGCCCATCCAGCCGTACTCCGGGCCCCGTCGGCCATCGTGACCGGCCTGCCGTGGTTTCGGGGTGTCGGCTGCCGAAGGTCGGGAGGGGGCGGAGTGGTGCACGCCATCCGGGTCGGCCGTCGAGCTGCCGACTGATTGTCTTGTATGGATCTGATTCGTTGGTGGCCTGCTGAACCTTGTCGGCCAGTCGCCGCATCGAGCCGTGCCCACTGCCGTGTCGACTCTCCATGAGTTCGCGGAGCGCATTGGCCGTCTCGGCTGAGTCGCGTCGCCCCAGATCCGGGGCAGCTCTACAGGCAGCGAGGACCATTCCCTACGCCCGACCCGTGGCTGATTCCGGACCGTGGACTGAGGGCATCTCCCCTGGTCGAGGCCGGCCGGGTCAGCGGCCGTCGCGTGGGCCGAAGACGGCCAGCGCGTCGGCGTCGCTGTGCTGGGAGCGCAGGTGCCCGGCGGCCCAGTTCGACACCTCGACCGACGCCGGCTTGCCGGCCCGCGCCTCGACCAGCTCCCGTTCGCAGTTGCCGCCCACCCAGCAGACCCGGTCACCGAGGCCGGCGAGCACGTCCAGCACCTCGACCGGTTGCGGGCCGGCCGCGATGTCGCCGGTCACCACGATCAGGTCGGCGGCGGTGACGTCGGGCAGACGAAACGTCCCCGCCGTCCGTCGGTGACGGAAGGCGGGGACGGGACGTACCGCTCAGACGCGGGCGCGACGGGCCAGGCGCTCCGGGTCCAGGATGATGATGCTCTTGCCGTCCAGACGCAGCCAGCCGCGCGAGGCGAAGTCGGCCAGTGCCTTGTTGACCGTCTCCCGCGAGGCACCGACGAGCTGGGCGATCTCCTCCTGGGTGAGGTCGTGGGTCACCCGCAGGACACCGCCGTCGCGGGTGCCGAACCGTCCAGCCATCTGGAGCAGGTTCTTGGCGACCCGGCCCGGCACGTCCGTGAAGATCAGGTCGGCGAGCGAGTCGTTGGTCCGACGCAGCCGCCGGGCGAGCACCCGCAGCAACTGCTCGGCGATCTCCGGGCGGTTGTTCAGCCACGGCCGCAGCGCCTGCTTGCGCAGTCGCACCAGCCTGGTGTCGGTCACCGCGGTGGCGGTCGCCGTACGCGGGCCAGGGTCGAAGAGCGACAGCTCACCGACCATGTCCGACGGCCCCATCACCGCGATCAGGTTCTGTCGGCCGTCCGCTGCGCGGCGACCAACCTTGATCTTCCCGGACAGCAGGATATAGAGGCTGTCACCGGGCTCGCCCTCATTGAAGACGATCTCGCCCTTGCGGACCTCGATCGTCTCCATCTCCTTGGCAAGCGCCTCGGCAGCTTCCGGGTCAACACCCTGGAAGATCCCGCTGCGGGCCAGTACCTCGTCCATCGCGCACCTCCGCTTACGCGTGCCGTCCGTCGGCCGGGTCCGCCGTCCGCTGATCCCCTCGCGCGCCGCCAAGTCTAGGCGCACGTGAGCACGAATCAGAGGTCGCCCCTGGAATCTTGATCGGTGGGCGTAACCTGCCCGACGTGCTGAGCGAGCCGACCCTGACCAGCCGCGCCGAGGATGGGCTTCACATTCCGCTGCTCGTCTGGCGCGCGGAAGTGCCCCTACGAGCTGTCAGCAGCGGCCCACTGGGCGGTGGCATCGGCGTCCGGCACTGGGTGCTGAACGCGACCGTACCGATGTCGTACGACCGGGATGACCCCGCCGCGCACCTGACGGCCCTCGCCGCCGACCTGGCCCTCGACGGGCCCGGGGTGGGTCTGCTGACCGGGGTGGACGTGGGCGAGGTGGTGGCGCGCACCGACACCGGCGTGCGCGCCTGGGCGACGGTCGGGCTCGGCACGCCGGTGCTCGCGGCCGCGCCAGCTCCGGCCGGGCTCGTGCAGCGGGTCGGCACGGTCAACATCGTGGTGTACGTGCCGGCGCGGCTCGCCGACTCGGCACTGGTCAACGCGGTGGCCACCGCGACCGAGGCGAAGACCCAGGCGATCAGCGAGCTGGGACTGCCGGGGACCGGCACCCCGACCGACGCGGTCACCGTCCTCTGCCCGGTCGACGGGCCCGAGGCCGCGTACGGGGGGCCGCGCTCCAGCTGGGGCGCCCCGCTGGCTCGCGCGGTGCACGCGGCGGTGCTCGCCGGGGGTTCCCGGGCGGTCGTGCCCTGGTCGGACCAGCTGACCAGCTAAAGATTCGACCGATCGGCTGTCGTCGGCGCGTTTGCCGACAGGTAGGGTCGCGGGCGATGTATGCTCCCGCCCCCCTTGCGTCCCGCCCGCGTCGCCGCGTCGCCCTCGGCCTCGCCGCGCTGCTGGCCGCCCTGCTCGTCGCCGGCTGCTCCGATGCGGGCGGCGAGGCCCCCGTGTGGCAGCCCGGCGCCGGTGGTGGTGGCACGGGCGCTCCGGTGGCCACGGCCGGCCCGGATGCCAGCGGGGGCGCGACCTCCGGCGCGGGTGGCGCGATCTCGCTCTCCGCCACCGGCGACATCATCATGGGCAACGCGCCGAGCCGGCTGCCCTCAGCCGGCGGCAAGGGCTTCTTCACCTCGGTCACCGAGGCGCTCAAGGCCGACCTGGTGATGGGCAACCTGGAGGAGCCGTTGACGGTGGACACCGGCACCGGCAAGTGCGGGGCCAACTCCACCCGTTGCTTCCAGTTCCGGGCCCCACCGGAATACGCCGCACACCTGCGTGACGCGGGTTTCGACGTGCTCAACCAGGCCAACAACCACGGCTACGACTACGGGCCGAAGGGCTACGAGAACACTCAGAAGGCGCTGGAGAAGTACGACCTCAAGCACACCGGTGCCCCGGACCAGATCACCGTGGTGGACGTCAAGGGCGTCAAGGTCGCCGTGGCCGGCTTCTCGTCGTACGTCTGGTCCAACAGTCTGGTCGACATCGCCAAGGCGAAGACGGTGGTCGCCAAGGCCGCCACCATGGCCGACCTGGTCGTGGTGCAGGTGCACATGGGTGGCGAGGGCGCGGAGAAGACCCGGGTGAAGCCGGGCACCGAGATGTTCCTGGGCGAGAACCGGGGCGACCCGGTCAAGTTTTCCCACGCCATGATCGACGCCGGCGCCGACCTGATCGTCGGGCACGGGCCGCACGTGCTGCGCGGCATGGAGTTCTACCAGGGGCGGCTGATCGCGTACAGCCTGGGCAACTTCGCCGGCGGCGGCAACTCGCTGAACAACGACGGCCGCCTCGGCTGGGGCGGGGTGCTGAAGGTGTCGCTCAAGCCGGACGGCACCTGGGCCGGCGGCTCATTCACCTCGACGTACATGAACGACGCCGGCAAGCCGACGATGGACCCGAACGACCGGGGTCTGGGCCTGGTCACCGAGCTGAGCCGCACCGACTTCCCCAAGGGTGGCGCCCGGCTCGACGGGCAGGGCAAGATCTCGCCGCCGGCCGGCGGTTGACCCGCCAGGAACGTCCGGGGCGCGACGTAGGCTGACCGTCGTGACCGACAGTCCTCCCGGCGCCAGCGAGACCGACCTCGGGCGCACCCGCCGTGCCCGCAAGATCGGTCGAGTGCTGACCGAAACGCACCCCGACGCGCATTGTGAGCTGGACCACTCCAACGCCCTGGAGTTGGCCGTCGCCACCATCCTCTCCGCGCAGTGCACGGACAAGAAGGTCAACGAGGTCACCCCCAAGCTCTTCGCCCGCTACCCGAGCGCCGCCGCGTACGCCGGGGCCGACCGGGCCGAGATGGAGGAGCTGATCCGGCCCACCGGGTTCTACCGCAACAAGACCGACTCGCTGCTCAAGCTCGGCCAGGCGCTCCTCGACCGGTACGACGGTCAGGTCCCGGGCCGGCTCGTCGACCTGGTGACCCTGCCCGGCATCGGCCGCAAGACCGCCAACGTGATCCTCGGCAACGCGTTCGACGTCCCGGGCATCACCGTCGACACACACTTCCAACGGCTGGTCCACCGGTGGCGGCTGACCACCGAGACCGACCCGGTCAAGATCGAGCATGCGGTCGGCGCCCTCTACCCGAAGCGCGACTGGACGATGCTGTCGCACCGGATCATCTTCCACGGGCGACGGGTCTGCCACGCCCGCAAGCCCGCCTGCGGGGCGTGCACACTCGCGAAGCTCTGCCCCTCCTACGGCACCGGGCCCACCGATCCGGCAGCCGCCGCGAAGCTTCTCAAGGGCCCTCGGGCGCGTGACCTGGCGGTGGCGGTCGGCGTCGACCCGGAGCTGGTGCCCGCACAGGCGATCGCCGCGGAGGTGCCGTGAACCGGCGGCTCGCCCTGCTCGCCCTGCCGCTGCTGCTGGTCGTCGCCGGCTGCACCGCAGGAAAGGCCGACGACGACCCGGCCCCCCGGCCGACGGCCGCCGCTGAGCGGCCGTCGCCGTTCCGGGACTGTTCGAAGCTCGGCACCGCGCCGACGTCGACCGCGACGACGGCCCCCACCACGACCGGCACGACGGCCGCCGCCGGTGGAAAGGCGCTGCCGGAGCTGACGCTGTCCTGCTTCACCGGCGGCGCCCCCGTCGCCCTGCGGGACGTGGCCGGGCCGGCCGTGATCAACGTCTGGGCGTCCTGGTGCGGGCCGTGCCGCAAGGAACTGCCCGCCTTCCAACGGCTGAGCGAACGGACCGCCGGTCAACTCCAGGTGGTCGGGGTGAACACCCGCGACAGCCGGGGCGGCGCCCAGTCCATCGGCGAGGACTTCGGCGTACGCTTCCCGATCCTGGTCGACCAGGGCGACGCGCTGCAACGGGAGTTGAAGCGCAACGCCTTCCCGCTCACCCTCTTCGTCGACGCGCAGGGCCAGATCCGGCACATCGACGCCACCGGCGCGCTCGACGATGCCCAGCTCGCCAAGCTGGTCCGCCAGCACCTCGGCCTGGCGGTGCCGGCGTGACCCGTCGACCACCCGAGTGGATCGAGCCCCTGCTGACCCGGCTCGGCACCGCCCGCGCCGAGGACTTCACCCGGCTGACCACGCCGGCCGAGGGCGGTCGGGAGAGCGCCGTGCTGGTGCTGCTCGGTGAGCAACCCGGTGCCGGCCCCGACGTGCTGGTGCTGCAACGCGCCGCCACCCTGCGCAACCACGCCGGCCAGCCCGCCTTTCCCGGCGGCGCTGCCGACCCGGAGGACGCCGACGTCCGCGCCACCGCGCTGCGCGAGGCGAACGAGGAGGTCGGTCTCGACCCGACCAGCGTGACCGTGCTGGCCGAGCTGCCGAAACTGTGGATCCCGGTCAGCGACTTCGTGGTCACCCCGGTGCTGGCCTGGTGGCACGACCCGCACCCGGTGCACCCCCGGGAGCCGGCCGAGGTGGCGCACGTCGCCCGGTTGCCGGTCAGCGAGCTGGTCGACCCGGCCAACCGAATGCGGGTCCGCCACCCGAGCGGCTGGATCGGGCCGGCGTTCTCGGCGCGCGGGATGCTCGTCTGGGGCTTCACCGCCGGGGTGCTGGCCACCCTCCTGGAGATGGGGGGCTGGGCGCGTCCGTGGCCGCACGGCCGGGTGGTCGAGCTCCCGCCGAGCGGGGCGACGCCGGCGCCCTCGGCGGGCACCGACAACGCGGACGAGACAGCCCTGCGCTGATCGCACGGTCACCTTCGGCAAGCGATGGTCATCCGGGAGGCGCACTGCCCGTACGCTTGACCTGTGTCCGTCGTGGATCTCGTCCTCCTGCTGCTCATGCTCGTGTTCGCGATCAGCGGATACCGCCAGGGTTTCGTCATCGGCATCACGTCGCTGTCCGGCTTCTTCCTGGGTCTGCTGCTGGGCCTCCAGCTCGGGCCGCTGTTCGCCAGACAGTTCGTGGATGCCGGCACCCGCGTGCTGATCTCGCTCGTGGCGATCTTCGGGTTGGCCGTGGTCGGGCAGGCGCTGGCCGGTTGGCTCGGGTCGCACCTGCGTAAGACCATCACCAGCGACGTGGGCAAACGGGTCGACGACGTGGGTGGGGCGTTCGTCTCACTGCTCGCGGTGCTGCTGCTCGCCTGGCTGGTCGCGGTGCCGCTCGGCTCGTCGTCGGTGCCCTGGCTCGCCGCCGCGGTGCGCAACAGCGCGCTGATCTCGGTGGTCAACCGGGTCGTGCCGGAGCAGGCCCACCAGTTGTCGACCGCGCTGGAGGACACCGTCGACACCGACGGGTTCCCGGACGTCTTCGGTGACCTCACGCCCACCCGGGCCCGGCAGGTCGACCCACCGGACCCGGCCCTGGCCGGCTCGCAGGTCGTCGTCAACGGTCAGCGGTCGGTCGTCAAGGTCCTCGGCTCGGCGCCCAGTTGCTCGCGCCGCATCGAGGGCTCCGGTTTCGTGTACGCCGACGACCGGGTGATGACCAACGCGCACGTCGTCGCCGGCACCCGCTCGGTCGCTGTGGAGCTGGGCGGCGAGCGGTACGACGGCAAGGTGGTGGTCTACGACCCGGACCGGGACCTGGCCGTGCTGCTCGTGCCCGGGCTGCCCGGCCCGTCCCTGCGGTTCGCCGCCGGCAACGCGGGCAGCGGCTCCGACGCCATCGTGCTGGGCTTCCCGCTCGACGGCCCCTACAACGCGCAGTCGGCGCGGGTCCGCGACGTCGACCGGATCAAAGGCCCGGACATCTACTCGTCCGGCGACGTGACCCGGGAGATCTACACCATCCGAGCGCTGGTCCGCAGCGGCAACTCCGGCGGCCCGCTGCTCTCCGCCAACGGCCTGGTGCTCGGCGTGATCTTCGCGGCGGCGGCCGACGACCCGAACACCGGCTTCGCGGTGACCGCCGCGGAGGCCCGCCCGGTGGCGTTGGCCGGCGCCGAACGCAACCGGCAGGTCGCCACCGGCGAGTGCACCTGAGAGCCGCGCGGAGTCAGCTCCGGGTCGACAGCGCCGGCCGCCCCACGGTCGGCAGCTTCGCCCGCCCCCACCGCAGCCCCCGGTCGAGGACGGCCCGAGCCATGATCACGACGCAGGTGCCGCCGTTGAGGAAGGACGCCACCACGTCGCTCGGGTGGTGCATCCCCCGGTACATCCGGGTCAGCGCCACCCCCAGCGGCACCGTCAGAAGCAGGCTCCACCAGGCGACCTTCGCCCCGGTGCTGCGCGCCCGCAACGCCATCAGCACGGCAATGCCGACGTAGAGCGCCACCGCCGCGGAGGTGTGCCCGGACGGGAAGCTCGACGTGGGCGGCGAGACATCCATGTGCTCCACCGCCGGCCGCTGCCGGTCGATCGCCAGCGTGGTCAGCAGGAACACCAGCGCCTGGGCGATCACCGCCGCGCACAGGAACAGCGGCTCCCGCCAGCGCTTCAACCAGAGCCGCAGCGCCAGCGCCACCAACACCGTGACCACGACGATCATCTGGGTGCTGGCCAGCGTGCTGAACACCAGAGAGACGTCGTTCCATCCGCCGGTGCGGTCGGCGGCCAACTCCCGGTTCACCGCGTCTTCCACTGTGAACGGCCAGGTTCGGGCGAACACGCGGGTGACCAGCACCCCGAGCAGGACCATGACGCCGAGCAGGAGGGACACCGGCAGCAGCACCCGGCGGACGATCTGGAGCGCGGTCTCGGACATGTGCCGCCCATTACCCTGCCGACCTCGTCGGCACGCCTCAGGCCGATCCCGGGTGCCGCTCCACCTCGGGAGCGACGCCGTCACGGGTCGGTCGGACCGGCCGGAGGCCGGTGTGCGCCCGCCAACTGGTGAACGCGGCGGTGGTCGCCGCCAGCACCGCCACAGCGAGCAGCCAACCGCCCAGCACGTCGCTGGCGAAGTGCACGCCGAGCGCCACCCTGCTCAGCCCGGTCAGCACGGTGATCAGCAGCGCGGCGGCCCAGAGCGCGACCCGCGCCGCCCCCCGCCCGGCGAACGGCAGGAACACCAGCAGAAGCACCCCGGCGGCCAGGGTGGCGTTCGACGCGTGCCCGGAGGGGAACGAGTAACCGGCGGCCCGTGCCACCGGGTCCAGCAGTTCCGGCCGGTCCCGGCCGACGAGCAGTTTGAGGAGCGGACCGATCAGCCCACCGACCACCATGGTGGTGGTCGCCCAGAGGGCCAGCCGACGGGCGCCCCGGCGCAGCAGCCAGATCACCAGGACCAGTGCGACAGCACGTAGCGGCATCGGGGCGAACACCTCGGTCCAGATCCGCATCAGCGTGACCCAGGCCGGGTGGTCGAGCGCGTAACCGTGCAACGCGTGGGTGACCGCCGTGTCCAGCCGGTGCAGCGGCGCCCAGGCGCCGAGCACCAGCAGTGTGAGCAGCGCGAAGGGCACCAACACCAGAAACGCCGCCGTCGCGGCCAGCGTCAGCCGCAGACCCAGCGAATGGTCCGGATCAAGTCGGCGCCGCCGCCAGGACGGCTGGCCGGCGGGGGCGAGGGTGGGCGGCCGATGCGTACTCATGCGTCGGTTCTACCCGACCTGGCGGTCGGTCAGGCCTGACGGTGGGCAGCGATCAGCGGGCCCGTTGCCGGAGCCGGCGCACCACCAGGGCGGCGCCCCCGACCAGGGCGACGATCAGCACGACTCCGGTCCACAGCTGTTCCGGTGCCGAGGTGTCCTGGCCGCCCGCCGCCCGGGCCGTCCACCTGGTCTGCTGGCGGGGTGCGGCGAGACCGAGCGGGTCGCTGCCGGCGCCGGCCACCGGCTCGTCGTCGGCCGAGCCGGGGGCGGGGCCGAAACCCGTCACGCCCGGCGACGTCTGGTCGTCCAGTGGGTTGGCGGTCACCGGCGGCACCTGGGCGGTCAGCGCGGCCACCGGGTCGACCACCCCGTACCCGAAGCGGTCGTCCCGCCCGGTCGGGCCGAGGTCCCGGGCGGTGGCCAGCAACCGGTTGACGACCTCGCCGGCGGGCATCTGCGGGTAGCGGGACCGGACCAGCGCGGCGGTGGCCGTCACCAGTGGCGCCGCGAAGCTGGTGCCCTGCACCCGCCAGTACCCGTCGGGAGACTTGGCGCCGACGAGCCCGCTGGCGGGAGCGGTGAGCACCGTCGCCTGGCCGGTGATCGACCCGGACCACAGGTTGTCGCTGCTGCGTTCGAGGCCGGCGACCGCGATCACGCCCGGCTCGCGGGCCGGGTACCAGACCTTGGTGCTCGTGGAGGTCGCCAGGTTGCCGGTGCAGGCGATCACGACCACGTCCCGCACGAACGCGTAGTCCAGGGCCGCGGCCAGGGCCGGGCTGTCGCCGCTGCCGCCCAGGGACAGGTTGATCACGCGGGCGCCGTTGTCGACGGCCCAGCGGACCCCCTGGGCGACGATCAAGGCGTCGTCGTAGCGGTTCTGCTCGTCGAGCACCCGGACCGGCAGGATCCGGGCGTCCGGTGCCAGGCCCACCACGCCTCGTTTGTCGTCGCTGCGCCCGGCGATCAGGCCGGCGACCGTCGTGCCGTGCCCCACCGGATCCGGACCAGCCCCACCCTCGGGGCCGACCAGATCCTTACCGGGCAGCACCTGGCCGACCAGGTCGGGATGATTGCCGTCCACTCCGGAGTCGACCACCGCGACGATCACGCCCCGGCCGGTCGAGCTGCGCCAGGCCGTGTCGGCCCGCAACTCGTCGAGCTGCCACTGCTCGTCGCGGACCTGGTCGGTGCGGGTGACGGTGTCACCGGGGGCGAACGCCATCGGCGCGCCGGCGAGCTGTCCGCCGTTGGTGGGCGCGGCGACGGGGGCGGCCGCCGCGGTCGGGGCCACGACAGCGAGCGCCGCGGCCACACCGAGCAGCGCCCGGCCTGCCGTCCGGCGGGCCACTGACGGACCGCTGTGCCGAACCCCAGTCACATCCTCAGCCATTCATCCCGACGGAACCATGACGATCGGAGATTACCGGTTTCCCCACCTGTCACGGGAAGAACCGGCGAGTCAGGTCACGGTGGCGGAAGTTGCGCGAGCTGAACGAGGCGTACGCCCTCTCGCCGGGTGACCAGTCGGCCACGGCCCGGCGGCAGCGGGCCGGGTCGCACCGATCCGACGAGTGCGCCCTCCTCGGGGCTGCCCGCCATCACCAGACCAGCGGTGGACAGCTCCCGCAGTCGCTGCACGATCGGCTCGTACTGGGCACGGCCCGCGCCACCGGAGCGACGGGCCAGCACCAGGTGCAGCCCGACGTCACGGGCGTGCGGCAGGTGCTCCTCCAGCGCCTGCAGCGGGTTCGCAGGACCGGACGACACCAGGTCGTAGTCGTCCACCAGCACGAACAGCTCGGGGCCAGACCACCAGGAGCGGTCCCGCAGTTGTTGCGGGGTGACCTCCGGCCCGGGGGCCCGCCGTTCCAGATAGCCGGCGGCCGACTCGACCAGCTCGGCGGTGTGCGCCGCAGCGGTGCCGTACCCGATCAGGTGTGGCGTCTCGATGGCGCCCAGCAGGCTGCGCCGGTAGTCGACCAGGATCACCCGGGCCTGCTCGGGAGTGAACCGGGTGGTGATCGACGTGGCCAGCGCGCGGAGGAACGAGGACTTGCCGCACTCCGAGTCCCCGAAGATCACGAAATGTGGCTCGGTGGCGAAGTCGAGCAGCACCGGGCGCAGGTCCGCCTCCGCGATCCCGATCGGCAAGCGCAGCCCGGTCGTCGCGGCGAGGTCCAGATCGGCGTACGGCAGCACGGGCGGGAGCAGCCGGACCCGGGGCGCCGGAGGACCCGCCCACCCGTCGGCAGCCCGTTTGACCAGGTCGGCGGTGTCCCCGTTGGTGGCGGCGAGCTGAGGTAGCGCGGTGAGGAAGTGCAGCCCCTCCGCGGTCACCCCTCGACCCGGACGCTCCGGCACGTTCGCCGCCGCACGCCTGGCCACGAGCGAGTCGGACGGGTCGCCGAGGCGCAACTCCAGGCGGGAGCCGAACAGGTCCCGGATCGCCGGGCGGAAGTCCAGCCAGCGCAGAGCGGTGGCGACCACGTGCAGCCCGTACGACAGGCCCCGGGTGGCCAGGTCGGTGACCAGGGGTTCCAGGTCGTCGTACTCGCCTCGGACGGTGCTCCAACCGTCGATCACCAGGAACACGTCACCGAACGGGTCGACGCCCGGCTGGTTGGTCGTTCCCGCCGCGGCGCGGCGCTGCCGGTACGTGGCCATCGACTCCACGCCCAGCTCCGCGAAGCGGCGCTCCCGATCGGCCAGCAGGGTGGTCATCTCGCCGACGGTGCGCCGGACGGCGGTCGGGTCGGCCCGGCCGGTGACCCCGCCCACGTGCGGAAGGTGGCGCAGCGCGGCCAACCCGCCACCACCGAAGTCCAGGCAGTAGACCTGCACCTCGCCCGGTGTGTGGGTGAGCGCCAGCGCGCAGATCAGCGTGCGCAGCGCGGTGGACTTGCCGCTCTGCGGCGCGCCGACCAGCGCGACGTGCCCGGCGGCGCCGTCCAGGGCCAGCCAGAGCAGGTCCCGGCGTTGCTCCAACGGCTTGTCCACGACGGCCAGCGGCACGCCGAGTGCGCCGTGCAGCTCCGGGTTGCCCACTGTCAGGCCGCGTTGCGGGTCCACCTCGACCGGGCCGAGCAGCTCGTCCAGGGTCGGCGGCTGACCGAGCGGCGGGAGCCAGACCTGGTGCGCCGGTGGGCCCTGCCCGACGAGCCGGTCCACCAGCAGGTCGAGCAGTGTGCCCCTGCCCTCCTCCTCGGCGACGACGGGCACGACCGGGGCGGTCGGCTCGGGCACCGGCACGACGTGGGTGGTGAAGGTGAGCAGCCGCGCGCCGCCCTCGACGGCGACGCCGGCCGTCGCGCTCCGACGGCGGACGGCACCGGAGACATACGCGGCCTTGAACCGGGCCAGCGGGTCGGTGCCGGCGCGCAGGTAGCCGTGGCCGGGCGAGCGGGGCAGCTCGTGCGCGTCCGGCACCCCGAGCACCGTGCGGGACTCCAGTGCGGAGAAGGTACGCAGTCCGATCCGGTACGACAGATGGGTGTCCAGCCCGCGAAGCCGTCCCTCCTCCAGTCGCTGACTGGCGAGCAGCAGGTGCACACCGAGGGACCGGCCCAGCCGGCCGATCTGCACGAACAGGTCGATGAAGTCGGGCTTGGCGGAGAGCAGCTCGGAGAACTCGTCGCAGATCAGCAGCAGCGACGGCAGCGGGGCCAGTGGGCTGCCGGCCGCCCGGGCCCGCTCGTAGTCGCGCACGCTGGCGAAGTTGCCGGCGCGCCGCAGCAGCTCCTGACGGCGGACCAGCTCCCCGTTGATGGCGTCGACCATCCGGTCGACCAGGGGCAACGCGTCGGCCAGGTTGGTGATCACGGCCGCGGTGTGCGGCAGCCGGTCGAACGAGGCGAAGGTGGCACCACCCTTGAAGTCGACCAGCACGAAGTTGAGCTGCTCGGAGCTGTGCGTGGCCGCCAATCCCAGCACCAGCGTGCGGAGCAGCTCGGACTTGCCGGAACCGGTCGCCCCGATGAGCAGGCCGTGCGGGCCCATCCCGTCCTGGGCGGACTCCTTGAGGTCCAGCTCGATGGCACCGCCGTCGGTGCCCACCCCGATCGGCACCCGCAGCCGCTCCCGCGCCGAGCGTGGCAGCCAGCCCTGCTCGGCCGTGAAGCTCTCCGGATCGCCGAGACCGAGCAGCTCGGGAAGGCCCAGGTCGGCCTGGAGCGGGGCGTCCGGCCCGCGTGCCGTACCGGCGAGCCGGAGCGGCGCCAACCGTCGGGCGACCGCCTCGGCGTCGGCGAGGTCGAGCTGGTCGGCGATGCCCACCTCGGCATGCCCGTCGGACGACCGCGAATGCAGTCGCCGGCCGTGTAGCTCCAGCAGCAGCGCGTACCGGTCGAGCAGCCGGGGCGGCGGAGTGTCCAGGTCCAGCACGGTGACCGCGTCGATGCCGCCGTCACCGGTCAGGTCACTGGCCCCGGTCAGTTCGCCGCCGTCGAGGACCACCACCACGTGCGGGCCGTCGGTGGCTGGGCCGGCCGGGCTGAACCGGGAGCGGCTGGCCAGCACGTCGGCCAGCAGCGCTTCCAGCTCGGCGGCGGAGCTGGTCACCAGTCGTACCGGGCCGAGCGCGTCGGTGCGGCTGGGGTGGTGGGCGTGCGGGAGCCATTTCACCCACTCCCAGCAGGCGCGGCGTTCCGGTCCCGCGCACACCGCGACGAGCAGCTCGTCGGGGGCGTGGAAGACAGCCAGCTGGGTCAGCACGGCCCGGACCAGCGCCTGCGCCCCCGGGTCACCGGTGGGCGGCCCGCTGGTGGCCGGCCCGCCACCCCCGGTGCGGCCGGCGGGCCGGACGTGCACCCGGGCGAAGCTGCGCAGCGACAGCGCCACCGGCAGGTCCGGCACCACGGAGTACGCGTCCAGGAAGCGACGCAGCGCGCCGGCGGTCATCGGCTCCAGCTCCTCCAGTGGCCGGGTGACCGGTGGGACGAGCGGGGTGGCCAGTGTCTGTGGCCCGACGGCGACCCGCACCACCGCGAAGTCCGGGTCGGCGGGGCGCCGCTCCCAGACCCGGTGGCTGTCCACCGTCGACCAGAGCCCGCCCGGGTCCGGGTGCCGGTAGAAGAGCCCGGCCCGCTGCTGCCCGGCGGTCCGCCGCACCCGCCGGCGCAGCGTGGCCAGGTGCCGCAGGTACTCCCTGCGGGCGGCCATCATCTCGGACTTCTTCGGGGTGCCGGAGGCGCTGCCCCAGGACGTCACCAACATCGCCAGCGAGGAGAGCCCGAACATCCCACCCACCACGTACGAGTAGGCGCCACCGCCCCGGCCGAACATCATGGCCATCGCCACCGTGCCGCCGAGCATGGGCAGCAGCATGAGCATCTGCTGCCACCGCCCGCCGGCCACCACGGGAATCTCCGGTGGGGCCTCGACCGGCAGCTCGCCGCCGGGGATCTCCGGCGCTGGTCGACGTGGCGGACGCTTGATGACGACGGTGGACACTCGGCCTCCTGACAGCGCTGGGTAACCCGAGCCGGACTCATGGTAGGTAAAGTCCTGTCGTCCGCGCAGCCTCCGATCCCCCTCGATATGGAGACCAGTCGATGACTACCGGGCTGGCACGCGTCACCATCAGCGCGCCGCAACGACGGGTGGACGTCGCCCTGCCGGAGCAGGTGCCCCTGGCCGAGCTGCTGCCCGACGTGCTCCGGCACGCCGGTGTCGGGCTGGCCGACGACGGCGAACAGCACGGTGGCTGGGTCCTGCGCCGCACCGACGGCGCGTTGCTCGCGACCGCCCAGGCGCTGCTTCCCCAGGGCGTCCGCGACGGCGAGGTGCTGCACCTGGTGCCGGCCCGCGCGCACTGGCCCGAGCTGGAGTACGACGACGTGGTCGAGGCGATCGCCGACGGTGCCCGTCGCCGGGGCGGCGCATGGTCGCCCACCGCCACCCGGGCCGCCGGTCTGGCCGGTGCCGGCGTGCCGCTCGCCGTCGGGCTGCTCGCCCTGCTCGCCGGTGGGCCGACGTACCGGCCTGGCTGGCTGGCTGCCGCCGCCGTGGCGCTGCTGCTCACCGTGGCCGGCGCGGTGGCCTCCCGCGCCAACGGCGACGGCACCGCCGGGGCGACGCTCGGCGGCTACGCGCTGCCGTACGCGTTCACGGCCGGCGCCCTCGCGGTCGGCTCCGGCGACCCGGTCGTGCCGTTCGGGCCGGCCCGCTGGGTGGGCGCTCCCGAGCTGCTGGCCGGCTCGGTGGCGCTGCTGCTGGTGGCGTTGATCGGCCTGCTCGGAGTGGCCAGCCGGCTGCGGGTCTTCGTGGCCGGTGTCACGGTCGGACTGACCGGCGCCTGCGCAGCGCTCGGCGGACTGCTGCTGACCCCGGCCGGCACGGCGGCGGTGCTGCTCAGCGCACTGGTCTTCGCCGTCGGCGTGATCCCGCTGCTGGCCATCCGGCTGGGCAAGTTGCCCCTGCCGCCCATCACCCTGCCGACCTCGGCCCCCGCCGAAGAGCCGGAGCGGGCCCGGGACCTGCCGGACCGGAGTCGGGTACACGCCGCGGTGACCCGCACCGAGGAGATGCTCACCGGGATGTTGATCGGGCACGCTCTGCTGGCGGTGGCCGCGGCGGTCGTCCTCGGGGCGGTCGGCGGAACGGCCGGCCGGGTGCTCGTGGCGGTCACCTCGGCCGTGCTGCTGCTGCGGTCGCGGCTGTTCGTGGCACTGCGACACCGGGTCCCGACGGTGCTCGCCGGGCTGGCCGGCTACGCGGTGCTGGGCGCGGCACTTGTCGGCCGAGCCGACGACACAGGGCGGCTGGCGCTGGTCCTGGGCGGTGCGGCGCTGGCCCTGGTGGCCGCCGCGGCCGGCACCTCGTACGCCCGTCGGCCGGTCTCGCCGTACGTCGGAAGGGTCGCGGACCTCACCGACACGGCCCTGGTGGTCGCCGTGGTGCCGATCGCCTGCGCGGTGCTCGACCTGTACGACCGGGCCCGAGGGCTGCTCGGTTGAGCGGCCCCCGGGCCCGGTGCGTCAGCGGTCGGTCAGTGCATGGATTCGCCGCGCGCCTCAGCGTCCCTGGCCCGCTTGTAGGAGGCGTGGACCTCGGCCTCGGCCTCGGTGCGGCCGACCCAGGTCGCGCCCTCCACCGACTTGCCGGGCTCCAGGTCCTTGTACACCTCGAAGAAGTGCTGGATCTCCAGCCGGTCGAACTCGCCGAGGTGGTGGATGTCGCGCAGGTGCTCCTGGCGAGGATCCTCGTAGGGCACGCAGAGGACCTTGTCGTCCCCGCCCTTCTCGTCGGTCATCCGGAACATGCCGATGGTGCGGCAGCGGATCAGGCAGCCCGGGAAGGTCGGCTCGGGGACGAGCACCAGCGCGTCCAGCGGGTCGCCGTCCTCGCCCAGAGTGCCCTCGATGAACCCGTAGTCGGCCGGGTACTGAGTCGAGGTGAAGAGGGTGCGATCCAGCCGAATTCGGCCGGTCTTGTGGTCCACCTCGTACTTGTTCCGGTGACCTTTGGGGATCTCAACCGTCACGTCGAAATCCATCTGCACGCTCCCTCGTCTGCCCACGCTGGCTAACGGAACCACTGGCGCCCCTCCGGACAGGTGAATGCCCACCCGCCGACTCCGGCCGCCGCATAGTCTTCGGACCGAAGTAGTGTCACCCAAGCCGATTTTCGCTGGGGGAGGAGGGGGTCGTGGGGAGGGAAGATTCACACTACCGCCCGGACGGGGGCTCCGCGCACGGTACCGGACGATCCGGATCCGGCGGTGCGACGGGGCGGGTCCCGGTGCCCGACGCCCACCTCCCACGGGCCCCGGAGCCAGCGAACCCGGGCTCGGAGCGGATGCCCGAGCGGCCCGCGCCGCTGCCCTGGCGTTCGCCGACCGGGTCGCCCCCGCCCAGCCCGAACCCGGGTCGCTTTCCGGTGGTCGGTGGCGACCGGCCGGTGAGCGGTCCGTCGCGCGGCAGCGCCTCGGTTCCGGTCAGCCCCGCCTCGGGCGGCCCGTCGCGTGGGAGCGCTTCGGTCCCGGTCAGCCCCGCCTCGGGCGGCCCGCCGCGCGGCAGCGCTGCGGTTCCGGTCAGTCCGGCACCGACCGGCCCGCAGGGCCCCGGTCCGAGTGACCCCGGTCGGGTTCCACCGCTGGGTCCGCCGATCTCCGCACTGCCCGCGCCCGGTGACGCCGGGCCGGCGCCCGCGCCCGTCGCGTCGGGCCGCCGGCGGCTACCTGTGGTGTTGGCGGTCGTGCTGCTGCTGGTGCTCGCCGGCGTCGGAGTCGTCGTCGCCCGGCCCGGCCCGGTCGCCGGGTGGCTGGGCGACGAGCCCGAGTCTGCGTCGAACGCCGCCGGGGCGACCCCGGAGCCCAACCCGTCGGACGTGCTGGCCGGCCCGGACCCGAACGCCCCGGTGCCCACCCCCGACGGGGTACGTGCCGCGCTCGACCCGCTGGTCGGTGCCGCCGTCCTGGGCAGCCGGGTGAACGTCTCGGTGGCCGACGTGATCTCCGGCCAGACGCTGTTCGCCAAGGGGGCGGACGACGGCACCGTGCCCGCCTCGGTGACCAAGCTGGCGACCGCGGTGACCGTCCTGGCAGCCCGAGAACCCGGTTACCGGATACCCACTCGTGCGGTGGCCGGCGCGAAGGCCGGCGAAGTGGTGATCATCGGAGGCGGCGACCCGACCCTGGCGATCGACAAGAAGGGCTACTACCCGGGAGCTGCGCGCCTCGACGACCTGGCCGCCCAGGTGCGCACCGCGCTCGGCGGCACCACCCCGACCAGCGTGACAGTGGACGGCTCGGTCTATTCCGGCCCGGTCTACGGCCCAGGCTGGGACGCCGACATCCCCACCGGCGGGTCCGGGGGCGCGGTGACCGCGTTGATGACCGACGGCGGGCGCAGGGACCCGGGCGCCGAACACGGGGCCGCCGAGCGGTTCGCCGAGCCGGACCTGGCCGCCGGCAAGTCGTTCGCCCGACTGCTCGGCGTGCCCACCGACGCCGTGAAGCGTGGCGCGGCCCCGGCCCAGGCCGCCGCCGGTGGCACCCCGGCACCGGGCACCGAGCTGGGCGTGGTGCAGTCCCCACCGCTGATCCGGATGGTCGACATCATGATCAGTGAGAGCGACAACCTGGTGGCCGAGGCGCTGGCCCGTCAGGTCGCTCTGGCCCGCAACCAGCCGGCCTCGTTCGACGGGGGCGCCGCCGCGATGGACGCGGAGGTGGCCGAGCTGGGCCTGCCGGCGGACGAGATCACCCTCTCCGACGGCAGCGGGCTGTCCCGACGCAACCGGATCAGCCCGTCGCTGCTGACCGACCTGGTCCGGCTGGCGGCCAGCCCGGACCATCCGGAGTTGGCCGGCGTGTTCGGTGGTCTGCCGGTTGGCGGCTGGTCCGGGACCTTGGACGAGCGCTACCGCACCGCACCCGGCACCGCTCCCGGTGCGGGCAGCGTCCGGGCCAAGACCGGCACGCTGACCGCCGTGCACTCCATCGCGGGCCTGGTCACCACCGCAGACGGTCGGCTGCTCACCTTCGCGGTGCTCACCGACCAGGTGCCGGGCGGCAAGGAGACCGCCCAACCGGCGCTGGACCGGATCGCCGCCGCCCTGGCCGGCTGCGGCTGCCGCTGACCGTCGCCTGTCGCGGGTCTCCGCGCCTGCCGGCGACCGCCATCGGTGTCGAGCGGCGACGCGAGGCCGGGCCGGGGTGTCGCGGCGCGGGTACGGTGGGTCCATGGCGCAGTTCGTGGACTGGGATCTGGCCGCCGCCACCGCGGGGGCGCTGAGCAAGTCGGGCCCCCGGGTGTCGTACACCGAGGCCACCGACGTGGTCGGCGACCTGCGTCGGCTGACCGACGAGGCGGCCGGGCACGTGGCCGACTACACGGGGCTGAAGGCGCAGGTGGCGCACCCGCCGGTGCGGGTGGTCGACCGGCGTGACTGGGCCGCGACCAACATCGCCGGTCTCCGCGAGGTGATCACTCCGCTGGTGAGCCGGCTCTCCGGTGACAAGCAGCCGGGCGCGTTGACCGAGGCGATCGGGTCCCGGTTGACCGGCGTCCAGGCCGGCACCGTGCTGGCGTACCTCTCCGGCCGGGTGCTCGGCCAGTACGAGGTCTTCTCGGCCGACCCGGGCCAACTGCTGCTGGTCGCACCGAACATCGTCGAGGTGGAGCGCAAGCTGGGCGCCGACCCCCGGGACTTCCGGCTCTGGGTCTGCCTGCACGAGGTGACCCACCGCACCCAGTTCACGGCGGTCCCGTGGATGCGCGCGTACTTCCTGAGCGAGGTGCAGGCCTTCGTGGACGCCTCGTCCAGCGGCGGCGAGCACATGGTCGAGCGTCTGCGGCGGGGCGTTTCCACGCTGTCCGACGTGGTCCGCGACCCGGACAGCCGCACGAGCGTGCTGGACATCGTGCAGACCCCCGCGCAGCGGGCCGTACTGGACCGTCTCACCGCGCTGATGACCCTGCTGGAGGGGCACGCCGAGTTCGTCATGGACGGCGTCGGCCCCCAGGTGATCCCCAGCGTGGAGCGGATCCGGGCGTCGTTCAACCGACGCCGGGAGGCGGGCAACCCGGTGGAGAAGGCGATCCGCCGGCTGCTCGGGGTGGACGTCAAGATGCGCCAGTACGCCGAGGGACGCAAGTTCGTCCACGGTGTGGTGGAACGGGTCGGCATGGAGGGGTTCAACTCGATCTTCAACTCGCCGCTCACCCTGCCCCGGCTGTCGGAGTTGGGTGACCCGGACGCCTGGGTCGCCCGGGTGCACGGCCCGGCCGGCACCATCCCGGCCGCTGGCTGATCACCCGCCGGTGGCCGCGCTCGCCCCGCCGGTGGCCGCGATCCGGGTGGCGGTTCGCCGCGCTCTGACCGGTCTGTCGTCCGACGGGCCGGTGCTGGTCGCCTGCTCCGGCGGCGCCGACTCGCTCGCCCTCGCGGCAGCCACCGTGTTCGTGGCGCCTCGGATGGGCCGCAGCGCGGTGCTCGTCACCGTCGACCACGGCTTGCAGGACGGCTCCACCGAGCGCGCCGAGGCGGTGGCCGCCTGGGGCCGCGAGGTCGGGTTCTCGTCGACGACAGTGGTGCCGGTGGAGGTGGCCGGGCGCCCAGGTGGGCCGGAGGCGGCCGCCCGGGAGGCCCGCTACGAGGCATTGGCCGAGGCGGCCCAACAGCAGAACGCGGTAGCGGTGCTGACCGGGCACACCCGCGACGACCAGGCGGAGACGGTGCTGCTCGCCCTTGCCCGGGGCGCCGGCCCCCGCGGGTTGGCCGGGATGCCCGCCCGGCGGGAGTGGGACGGTGTGCCGCTGCTGCGCCCTCTGCTGGAGATCAGCCGGGACCAGACACGGGCCGCGTGCGCCGTGCTGGGGCTGAGCCCATGGCAGGATCCGCACAACGCCGATCCGTCGTACGCCCGGTCCCGGGTGCGGGCCGACCTGCTGCCGGCGCTGGTACGCGCGCTCGGTCCCGGCGTGGTGGACAACCTCGCGCGTACCGCCCGGCTGGTGGCGGCCGACAACGCCGCGCTGGACGAGTTGGCGCAAACGGCACTGGCGGCGGCCCGGCACCCTGCCGGCGGCCTCTCGGTGCCGGAGTTGGTCGGCCTGGTTCCCGCCGTGCGCGGCCGGGTGCTGCACTCTTGGGCTCGTGAGCTGGGCGCCCTGCCGGGGGCGCTGTCACACCGGCACGTCGCCGCGCTGGACGCGCTGGTCACCGACTGGCACGGCCAGGGCCCGACCGATCTGCCGGGCGGTGTCCGGGTGCTCCGCCGCGCCGACCGACTGTCACCCGTCACCCCGGGCTGAGTCCTGGTCAGGCGCTGTGCGCCCGGTCCCGGAAGGTGGTCCGGTAGCTGTGCGGGGTCGCACCGACCCGGCGGCTGAAGTGGTGCCGCAGCGCCGCAGCATCGCCGAAGCCGGCCTGGTCGGCGACCGCCTCCACGCTCAACGGGGTCTCTTCGAGCAGCCGTCGGGCGAGGAGCACCCGCTGGTTGGTGAGCCAGTCGTGCGGGGTGGTGCCGGTCTCGGCGCGGAAACGGCGGGCGAACGTGCGGGGCGCCATCCCGGCGCGGGCGGCCAGCTCCTCCACGGTGATCGCGCGGTCCAGGTGACCCATCAGCCACTCCAGCACCGGCTCCAGGGTGGGCGCCTCGGGTGCCTTCGGGATGGGCGCCTCGACGTACTGGGACTGGCCGCCGTCGCGGTGCGGCGGGACCACCATCCGCCGGGCCAGTCGGGTCGCGGTGGCCGAGCCGTGCTCCTGGCGGATCAGGTGCAGGCAGGCGTCGATGCCGGCCGCGGTGCCTGCGCTGGTGAGCAGGCGACCGTCCTGGACGTAGAGCGAGTTGCAGCGCACCCGGGCGAGCGGGTGGCGGCGTTGCAGCTCGTCCACGTACCGCCAGTGGGTCGTGCACTCCCGGCCGTCGAGCAGGCCGGCCTCGCCGAGCAGGAAGGCGCCCGAGCAGACGCTGAACAGGTGTGCGCCGCGCGCGTCGGCCCGGCGCAGCGCGTCCAGCACCGGGCCGGGAACTGTGGTGCCCTGGCTGTGCGCGGGGATGGCCACCAGGTCGGCCTCGTCGACCGGGCCGAGGTCGGCGTGCGGGGTGAGGTGGAAGCCGGACGACGTTCGCACCGGAGCACCGTCGGGGCTGCACACCTGGAAGCGGTAGCCGGGGAAACCGTCGGCGGTGCGGTCGGTGCCGAACACCTCGGCGAGCACGCCGAGCTCGAAGGGGGCGACCTGGTCGAGAGCGAGAACGGCGATGGACCGCAGCATGTGACGAGGGTAACCCGATGGGTGGCAGTAAATCGATGACCAATGGCATTGCTGCCACTGTCCGGTCGGCGTGAGTGGTCGCAGACTGGTCTCAGTCCGGTGCGCACCGGCGGCGAAACCGACAGCAATCATGCGAAAGCGAGCGCCGCCATGGAGTTCCTGTTCTTCCTCCTGTTCCTCGTCCTGCTCGTCGCCGCCTCGGCCGCCGGCCTCACCGCCGACAGCCACGACTCGGCCGACTGGAAGCCCACTGACGACGGCCGCCGCTGGCGGTCACGCACCAACTGATGTGATTAGCGTAATTTGCCGAGAAAATCCCTGGCGGGACCGCGCCAAAAGGTGCGGCCCCGCCGACGGAGGCCATCCGACGTACGGCAGGCTAGGAGTCATGGCTGACGGCTCCTGGTACGACGCCGACATCGACCACGTGATCATCTCGGAGGCGCAGATCCGCGAGAAGACGGCGGAGCTGGCCAAGCAGGTCTCCGCCGACTACTCCCACGTGACTGACGGCCTGCTGCTGGTGTGCGTACTCAAGGGCGCGGTGATGTTCATGGCGGACTTCGCCCGGGCGTTGGGCCGCAACGGTCCGCCGGCCGAGCTGGACTTCATGGCCATCTCCTCCTACGGCCAGGGCACCACCTCCTCCGGGGTGGTCCGCATCCTCAAGGACCTGGACCGGGACATCGCCGGCCGGCACGTGGTGGTCGTCGAGGACATCGTCGACTCCGGGCTCACCCTCTCCTGGCTGCTGCGCTACCTGGAGTCGCGTTCGGCGGCCAGCGTCGAGGTGGTCGCGCTGTTCCGCAAGCCGGACGCGGTCAAGGTGCCGGTCCCGGTGAAGTACGTCGGCTTCGACATCCCCACCGAGTTCGTGGTCGGGTACGGCCTGGACTTCGGTGAGCGCTACCGGGAGCTGCCGTACGTCGGCGTGCTCAAGCCCGAGGTCTACGCCCGCTCCTGACGCGGGACGCGAGCTGTCGGGGCGACCCGGCGGCGTCGTGAGGCAAACTCGCATCGGCATCCATCAAGCCGACGTTCAGCGCGCTCTCAGCTCTTGCGGTTACCGTGGACCACGGTGGCCCGGAGGTAACTCCGCGCTCGACCCCCTCGACCGCGTGACCGGGCGTTCAGGTGGCCGGGCAGGACTCCCCGCCACGCCGGTTCCTACCCGGACCCGCCGTACGTTCGGTGCCGGGCTGGTGGGCCTGCCCACGGTGCGTGCCGTCGATCCCGAAGGTGCGCCTGGTGCGGAGGCTCGCAAGCTCGCTTCTCGCGTACGCGCGGCTTTTGATGGTGCACGACTGCGGGGCTCGCAAGCTCACTCCTCGCGTACACGGTGTACCGTCGAATGACCGCGGCGCGGCAGTTTCGCGCCTCGGGGTCGAGGCCGGCCCGCACGGCGGCTCCGGCTGCCGTTCACCGCGGCGACACCATCAGACGGTCAGGACGTCGATCAGGAGGATGCGGGCGCCCCGGCGCTCGACAACAGTATGGAACGTACGCGTTTCTTCCGCCGACCGGTGGTCTGGATCATCCTGGTCATCCTCGGCGCCGTTGTGCTCAGTCAGCTGTTCACCGCTGGTCCCAGCTACCACCGCGTGGACACTTCCGTTGCGCTCGATCAGCTGCACACCGCCAAGATCAACAAAGTTGTCTTCCAGGACAAGGAGCAGACGCTCCAGCTCGACCTGGCCCAGAAGACCAAGTTCGGTAAGACCGAGACCAACAAGATCGAGGCTCAGTTCCCGTACCAGGCTGGCGACCAGATCTGGAACGAGGTGCTGGACGCCAAGGCGAACAACCGGGTCACCGGCCCGGCCGACGCCAAGGTCTCGTCGGACAGCATCTGGGTGAGCCTGCTGGTCAACCTGCTGCCGATCGCGCTGCTCGTGCTCCTGCTGCTGTTCTTCATGTCGCAGATGCAGGGCGGCGGCTCCCGGGTGCTCAACTTCGGCAAGTCCAAGGCCAAGATGATCACCAAGGACACTCCGAAGACGACCTTCGCGGACGTCGCGGGTGCCGAGGAGGCCGTCGAAGAGCTGTACGAGATCAAGGACTTCCTGCAGAACCCGGCGAAGTACCAGGCCCTGGGCGCCAAGATCCCGAAGGGCGTGCTGCTGTTCGGCCCGCCCGGCACCGGTAAGACGTTGCTGGCCCGCGCGGTCGCCGGCGAGGCCGGGGTGCCCTTCTACTCCATCTCCGGCTCCGACTTCGTGGAGATGTTCGTCGGCGTCGGCGCCAGCCGGGTCCGTGACCTGTTCGAGCAGGCCAAGACGAACGCCCCGGCGATCGTCTTCGTCGACGAGATCGACGCCGTCGGCCGGCACCGTGGCGCCGGCATGGGCGGCGGCCACGACGAGCGGGAGCAGACGCTCAACCAGCTGCTCGTCGAGATGGACGGCTTCGACACCAAGGGTGGAGTCATCCTGATCGCGGCCACCAACCGGCCGGACATCCTCGACCCGGCGCTGCTGCGCCCGGGCCGGTTCGACCGGCAGATCCCGGTGGACGCCCCCGACATGGAGGGCCGCAAGGCAATCCTGCGGGTGCACGCCAAGGGCAAGCCGTTCACGCCCGACGTCGACCTCGACGCGGTGGCCCGTCGCACGCCGGGCTTCAGCGGCGCCGACCTGGCCAACGTGATCAACGAGTCGGCCCTGCTCACCGCTCGTAAGGAGCAGCGGGCGATCACCAACGACTCGCTGGAAGAGTCGATCGACCGGGTGGTCGCCGGTCCGCAGCGACGGACCCGGGTGATGAGCGACAACGAAAAGAAGATCACCGCGTACCACGAGGGTGGGCACGCGCTGGTCGCCTGGGCGCTGCCGCACGCCGCGCCGGTGCACAAGGTGACGATCCTGTCGCGTGGCCGCTCGCTGGGCCACACCCTGGTGCTCCCGACCGAAGACAAGTACACCCAGACCCGCGCCGAAATGATCGACACCCTGGCGTACGCGCTGGGCGGCCGGGCCGCCGAGGAGCTGGTCTTCCACGAGCCCACCACCGGTGCCGGCAACGACATCGAGAAGGCCACCCAACTGGCCCGCGCGATGATCACCCAGTACGGCATGAGTTCCAAGCTCGGTGCGATCAAGTACGGCACCAGCGGAGACGAGCCGTTCCTCGGTCGCAACATGGGCCACGAGCGGGACTACTCCGACTCGG